>JAQGIA010000272.1 GCA_028291445.1 Belnapia sp. | reverse complement strand
GTCACCAAGGAGGGCGCCATCGCCGGGCCCCGCGTGGTCGAGCACATGGTCGACACCGTCCTCTACTTCGAGGGCGACCGCGGCCACCAGTTCCGCATCCTGCGCGGCGTGAAGAACCGTTTCGGCGCCACCGACGAGATCGGCGTGTTCGAGATGACCGACGTTGGCTTGGCCGAGGTCGCCAATCCCTCGGCGCTGTTCCTGGCCGAACGGCGCGGCAACATCTCGGGCAGCGCGGTGTTCGCCGGGCTGGAGGGCACAAGACCGGTGCTGGTGGAGGTACAGGCCTTGCTGTCGCCCAATGCCGGCGGCTCGGCCCGCCGCTCGGTGATCGGCTGGGATGGCGGGCGGCTGTCGATGCTGCTGGCGGTGCTGGAAACCCGCTGCGGCCTGCGAATGAACAACCATGACGTCTATCTGAACATCGCCGGCGGGTTGCGGGTGACCGAGCCGGCGGCCGACCTGGCGGTCGCGGCGGCCCTGGCCTCGGCGCTGTCGGACAAGCCTACCAGCCCGGGCATGGTCTATTTCGGCGAGGTCGGCCTGTCCGGCGAGGTGCGCCAGGTGGCGCAGGCGGAGGCGCGGCTGAAGGAGGCGCAGAAGCTCGGCTTCGACGCCGCCACGCTGCCCCGCCGCGTGGCCCGCGGCAACCGGCCGCTGGCCGCCCCCGAGGGGCTGATGCTGGCGGAAATCGGCCATCTGAGCGACCTCGTCGCGGGGTTTTCCGACGACAAATCCGGGTGATCGCTGCTGGAGATAGTGCATCTGCGCCACGGTCGGTTATACCCACATCTTTCCTGAACGTGGATGTTTGATGACCTGGGTGGACTTGGCGGTGATCGGCGTGCTGGTGGTCTCGGCATTGCTGGCGTTCTTGCGGGGCTTCGTCAGCGAGGTCCTGGCCATCGGGGCCTGGGTCGGCGCGGGCCTGGCAGCGCTTTGGGCCGGTCCGCTGGCGCGGCCGCAGATCGAGATCTGGATGGACCAGTGGGTCAAGATGCCGGCTTTGGTCACGCCGGTGGCGTTCGGCGTGGTGTTCGTGGTGTCGCTGATCGTGCTGCTGGTGCTGTCGCGCTGGATCGGCGAGCTGGTGCGAAATTCGGTGCTTTCCGGCGTTGACCGCAGCCTGGGTCTGGTATTCGGTCTTATACGGGGTGCGGTTCTGGTCATCTGCGCCTATATCGGCACCGGTATGCTGATCCCGATGGATAAATGGCCGCCTGCGGTGCTGGACGCCCGCTTGCTGCCGCTTGCGTATCGGGGTGCCGTTGTCGTCGTCAGGGCGCTGCCCGAGAAGTTTCAGCCGCATCTGGCGGCACCCCCGGAGGGCCGGGAAACGACCGCCGCCGATCTGTCGCGCGCCACCCCGATCGGGCGGGCGACAGACAAGCCCGTCGTGCGACAGTAGTCGTCCGGCAAAAGGAGACTGGCCGTCATGGATGCCGCTTGCCAATTCGTTTCTGAGTCGCCCCCTTCTGAATCCGACGACAAGTTCCATGACGAATGCGGGGTGTTCGGGGTCTGGAACGTGCCGGATGCCGCTGCGGTCACCGCACTCGGGCTGCACGCCTTGCAGCACCGCGGTCAGGAAGCCACCGGGATCGTCAGCTATAACGGCACCCGCTTCAACTCGCATCGCGGCCTCGGGCTGGTCGGCGACAATTTCAGCGACGCCAAGATCATCGCTTCGCTGCCCGGCCGCATCGCGGTGGGCCACAACCGTTACGCCACCACCGGCGAGACCATCCTTCGCAACGTCCAGCCGCTGTTCGCCGATTTCGAGTTCGGCGGCTTCGCGGTCGCGCATAACGGCAACCTGACCAATGCCGAGGCTTTGCACCGCCAGCTGGTGCGGCGCGGCTGCCTGTTCCAGTCCACCACCGACAGCGAGGTGTTCATCCACCTGATCGCCATCAGCCTGTATTCCACCGTGGAAGACCGGCTGATCGACGCGCTGAAACAGGTGGTCGGCGCCTATTCGCTGGTGGCGCTGTCCAACAAGGCGCTGTTCGGCGTGCGCGATCCGCTGGGCGTGCGGCCGCTGATCCTGGGCCGCATCCTTGGCCATACCGATGGCGGCTGGGTGCTGGCCAGCGAGACCTGTGCATTGGACATCGTCGGCGCCGAGTTCGTGCGCGACATCGAGCCCGGCGAAATTGTCATCATCAACGATGCCGGCGTGCGCAGCATCAAGCCGTTCGCGCGCCAGAAAGAACGCTTCTGCGTGTTCGAATACATCTACTTCGCCCGGCCTGACTCGGTGATGGAGGGCACGCCGGTCTATGAGGCGCGCAAGGCCATCGGCCGGGTGCTGGCGCGCGAAAGCGGCGTGGAGGCCGACGTGATCGTCCCGGTGCCCGATAGCGGCGTGCCGGCGGCGATGGGCTATTCGCAGCAAAGCGGCATCCCGTTCGAGCTCGGCATCATCCGCAACCACTATGTCGGCCGCACCTTCATCGAGCCGACCGACCAGATCCGCAACCTCGGCGTCAAGCTGAAGCACAGCGCCAACCGGCCGATGCTGGAAGGCAAGCGCGTCATCCTGGTCGATGACAGCATCGTCCGCGGCACCACCAGCAAGAAGATCGTGGAGATGGTCCGCGCCGCCGGCGCCAAGGAGGTGCATATGCGCATCTCCTCCCCGCCGACGACCCATAGCTGCTACTACGGCATCGACACGCCGGAGCGCGGCAAGCTGCTCGCCGCGACGCATGACCTCGAAGGCATGGCCCGGATCATCGGCGTCGACAGCCTGGCCTATATCTCGCTCGACGGCCTCTACCGCGCCCTCGGCAAGCCCGGCCGCGACACCGCCAAGCCGGCCTATTGCGATGCCTGCTTCACCGGCGACTACGCCATCCCCCTGACCGACGCCCAGGCGAATACCGACCGCCAGCTCTCGCTGCTGCAACTCGGCTGATGGGCGAACCGCTTCCCAGGCCGCTCGAAGGCTCGGTCGCCCTCGTCACCGGCGCGTCCCGCGGCATCGGCGCCGCGGTCGCGCTGGAACTCGCCCGGCTCGGCGCCCATTGCGTGCTGACCGCCCGCACCCAGGGCGCGCTCGAGGAACTGGACGATGCCATCCGCGGCATCGGCGGCAGCGCCACGCTGTTCCCGCTCGACCTCGTCAAGGATGCCGAGAAGCTCGACCTGCTCGGCCCGTCCATCGTCAGCCGCTTCGGCCGGCTGGATATCCTGGTGCATGCCGCCGGCCTGCTCTCGAAGCTGACGCCGGTCGCCCATGTCATGCCGGCCGACTGGCAGCAGTCCGTCGCCGTCAACCTCACCGCATGCTGGCGGCTGATCCGCACCTGCGACCCGCCATTGCGCGCCGCCCCGGCCGGCCGGGCGGTGCTGCTGACCGATGGGCTGGTGGCCGAGCCGCGCGCCTATTGGGGCCTCTACGGCTTCGGCAAGGCGGGGCAGGAGCATCTGGCGCGGTCCTGGGCGGCCGAGGTCGAGACCACGCCGCTACGGATCAACCTGGCCGATCCCGGCCCCGTCGCCACCCGGCTGCGCGCCGTGGCGATGCCCGGCGAGGACCCGGCCACCCTGCGCCAGCCGGCCGAGGTCGCCCCGGGGATCGCCGCACTTTGCCTGCCCGGCGAGACGCGGCACGGGGCGATCATCGCCATTCCCAAGTGAGCGACCTGACGTGAACTACCGGCACGCCTTCCACGCCGGCAATTTCGCCGATTGCTTCAAGCACGCCCTGCTGGTGCGGCTGCTGCGGGCGCTCGCCGCCAAGCCGAAGCCGTTCCGCGTGCTGGATACCCATGCCGGCGCCGGCACCTACGACCTCGCCTCGCCCGAGGCCGGCCGTACCGGCGAATGGGAACGCGGCATCCTCCGCCTGCTCGACATCGAGGCCGGCCCGCTGGCCGATTACGCCGAGCTGGTCCGCGCCGGGGGTGCCCCGGCCCGCTACCCCGGCTCCCCGGCGCTGATCCGTTCGCTGCTCCGTGCCGAGGATCATCTATTGGCCTGCGAGCTGCACCCGGAAGACCACGCCGCGCTGCGCGCCCAGTTCCGCCACGACAGCCAGGTCTCGGTCCATCTGCGGGACGGCTGGGAAGCGCTGCGGGCGCTGACCCCCTTCCCGGAGCGGCGCGGCCTGGTGCTGGTCGACCCGCCCTTCGAGCAGCCCGGCGAGTTCGAGCGCATGGCTGGCGGCATCGCCCTGGTGGGGCATCGCTTCCGCGCCGCGGTGCAGGCCTGCTGGTACCCCATCAAGCACCGCGCCCCGGTACGCGCCTTCCACCAGGCGCTGCGCGACGGCGGCACGCGGGATCTCATCGCCGTCGAGATGTGGCTGCGCGAGCCGACCGATGCGCAGCGCCTCAACGGCTGCGGCCTGCTGGTCGCCAACCCGCCCTGGCATTTCATCGAGGATGCGGCGGGCCTGCTGCACGAGCTGCTCAGCGCGCTCGGCGACCGCGAGGCGGGCGAGGGCTGGGCGGTCACCCGGATCACGGAGGAATAGGTGGCGCGCATCGCCACCCGCATCGCCATCCTGGGTGCCGGCGCCTGGGGCACCGCGCT
>JAQGIA010000264.1 GCA_028291445.1 Belnapia sp. | reverse complement strand
GCTTCGCCTTCGCCCCCTTCCAGCGCGGCCAGGATGGCGAGGCCGGCGAATTCCCCAGCGCGGCCGAGATCGCCGGCGACCTCCGCACCATCGCGCCGCTGACCCGGCGCATCCGCACCTATACGGTGGATGGCGGCTTCGACCGCATCCCGGCGCTGGCCCAGGACCAGGGACTCGATCTGCGCATCACCCTCGGCGCCTGGCTCGACGGCCAGCCGCGCGACGCGGCCGAACTGCGCCGCCTGGCGGTCGCCGCCCGTGCCCGCAACGTCGAGCTGCTGATGGTCGGCAACGAGGCCGTCCTGCGCGGCGAACTGACCCCGGCGAAGCTGGCGGCGCAGATCCGCACCCTGCGCGGCATGGGCGTCCGCCAGCCGATCTCCACCGCCGAGCCCTGGCATGTCTGGCTGAAGCACCCGGAGCTGGCGGCGGCGGTCGATGTCATCACCATCCACCTGCTGCCCTACTGGGAAGGCCTGCCGGTGCAGGACGCGCTGCGCTTCACCCTCGAGAAGTACGAGGCCGTCGCCGCCCGCTTCCCCGGCAAGCGCATCGTCATCGGCGAGGTCGGCTGGCCCTCGGATGGCCGCGACATCGGCGCGGCGCGGGCCTCCCGCGTCAACCAGGCGGCATTCCTGCGCGGCTTCTTCGCCGAGGCCGAGAAGCGCCACCTCGACTATTTCGTGATGGAAGCCTTCGACCAGCCCTGGAAGGTCAGCTTCGAGGGCCGCGCCGCCGGCCATTGGGGCATGTTCGACCTCGACCGCGCCGCCAAGTGGCCGCTGGCCGGCGCGGTGCGGGAGACGCCGGGCTGGGCCTTCTGGGCGGCCGGCGCCACGCTGTTCTCCTTCATCGCCGTCTTCGCCCTGCTGAGCCGCCGGCCGGACATCCGCCTGCCGGGCAAGCTGCTGCTGGCCGGCCTTGCCCAGGCCTTCACCACCGGCATCGTCGCGGTGCTGCTCACCATGGCGGGGTCCTACCTCAGCTGGTCGGCCGGGCTGGTCTGGGGCGGGCTGCTGCTCGGCCAGGTATTGCTGCTCGGCGTGCTGCTGGCCGATGGCTTCGAGCTGGCGGAGACGGTCTGGGGCAGCACCCGGCGCCGCCCCGCGCCGCCGGCCGATGCGCCGCTGCCCAAGGTCTCGATCCACCTGCCGATCTGCAACGAGCCGCCGCATATGGTGCGGCAGACGCTGGATGCGCTGGCCGGGCTCGACTACCCGGATTTCGAGGTGCTGGTCGTCGACAACAACACCATGGACCCCGCGGTCTGGGAGCCGGTGGCGCAGCATTGCGCCCGGCTCGGCGCCCGCTTCCGCTTCTTCCATCTCGGCCGCTGGCCGGGCTTCAAGGCGGGCGCGCTGAACTTCGCCCTACGGGAGACGGCGCCCGATGCCGCGGTGATCGGGGTGATCGACAGCGACTACATGGTCAGCCCGGACTGGCTGCGCCGCATGGTGCCCTATTTCGCCGACCCGAAGGTGGGCTTCACCCAGAACCCGCAGGACTACCGCGACGGCGGCGACAATGCCTTCAAGCGGCTGATGTTCTGGGAATACGCCGGCTTCTTCCAGGCCGGCATGGTCACCCGCGACGCCCGCAACGCCATCATCCAGCATGGCACCATGACCCTGGTCCGGCGCGAGGCGCTGCGCCTCGCCAATGGCTGGGCGGAATGGTGCATCTGCGAGGACAGCGAGCTCGGCCTCAAGCTGATGCGGCACGGCTGGGAGGCCGTCTACAGCCCCGAGAGCATGGGCCGCGGCGTGATGCCGGATGACTTCGCCGCCTGGCGCAAGCAGCGGCTGCGCTGGGCCTATGGCGCGGTGCAGATCCTCAAGCGCCACTGGCCGGCGGTGGTGAATCCCTTCCGGCGGGAGCTGACGCTCGGCCAGCGCTGGCATTTCGCCACCGGCTGGGCGCCCTGGTTCGGCGATGCGCTGGGGCTGGTCTTCGTGCTGCTCGGGCTGGTCTGGTCGGCCGGGCTGATCCTGGCGCCGGTCCGCACCGAGTTTCCCATCCTGCTGTTCATGGCGCCGAGCCTCGGGCTGTTCCTGTTCAAGCTGGGGCAGATCTGGGCGCTTTACGCGGCCCGCGTCCGCTGCGGCGCGCTCGACCGGCTCGGCGCGGCGCTGGCCGGGCTGGCGCTGACCCACACGATCGGCAAGGCGGTGATCCTCGGCCTGTTCACCCGGCGGCTGCCCTTCATCCGCACGCCCAAGCTGGCGGATGCGCCGGCGCTGCTCCGCGGCCTGGGCATGGCCTGGCAGGAGGCGACGCTGGCGGTGCTGCTCTGGGCGGCCGCGGCCGGCATCACCCTGGTACATCGCGGCGCGACGGCGGAGGCGGTGCTCTGGACGCTGGTGCTGCTGGTGCAATCGGTGCCCTACCTGGCCGCGGTCACGGTCAGCCTGGTCGCCGCCTGGCCGGCGAAGCAGCTCGCCGCCCGCCGCCCGGCCGCCGCGCTGGTGGCCCGCCAGGGCTAGCGGTGGACCGGGACCCGGCGGCGGGGCTTGCGCCGCCGCCGGGTCGGCCGATCTTGCCGGTAGTCCTCAAGGATATCCCCATGCCGCCTTCCGCCCGCTGGCTCGGTGCCGCCGGCCTGCTGCCCTTCCTGCTGACCGCGCTGGCCGCCTGGACCGGGCCGGAGGATTGGCGCGGCATCGCGCTGTTTGCCCTGGCTACCTATGGGATGGTCATCCTCAGCTTCCTCGGCGGGGTGCATTGGGGCTTCGCGCTGCGCGCCCCGGAAGCCGAGGCCCGCTATGCCGCGCCCCGCCTGGGCCTCGGCGTGCTGCCGTCGCTGATCGGCTGGGCGGCGCTGATGCTGCCGCCGGTGCCGGGCCTCGGCATGCTGGCGCTGGCCATCCTGGGCACCGCCGGCATCGAGACCCTGGCGGCGCGGCGCGGGCTGGTGCCACCCGAATACCTTCGGTTGCGCTGGCCGCTCAGCCTCGGGGCTGCGCTCTGCCTGCTGGCCGGGGCGGTGGCGGCTACCCTGCCGGCCTGACCGGCCGCCGCGACCCGCGGGATTGCCAGGGGCCTTTTCCCATCGCCGGGGCAACAGACATTTCCCGCAGCGGCGAACCGGTAAAGCGAAGATTAACGTTCGACATCGCACAGAAGACGATTTACCTTTTATTAGACATTGCTGAGAAGGCAACCGAGGATGCTCCCCTCCCCCACCGCCGCCGTCTTCGCCTTCCCGGAGAAGCCGGAAGACCGCCTGCGCCGGGCGCTGCGGGCGCTGGATGCGGCGCTGGCCGGGCAGGCCGAGGCGGTCGCCGGGCTGCGCCGCGAGTTGGGCGCGCTCTCCGGCGCGGTGGAGGGGCTGGGCGGCTCGCTCCAGGCCTATTCCCACGGGCTGCGGGATACCCAGGACGCCCTGGCCCAGGCCGGCGAGCAGGCCAGCCGGCTCGATGCCACCGCCGACGCGCTGCTGGCGGCGACCAGGCACTAGCCTCAACCCGCTTTGGCCGGCCGCCCCCCCCGGCGGACCGAAGGGACCGACCTGCCCCTCGCCACACGGGTTTCGCTTTCCGATGGAACAACCGCGCGGCAGTCTGCGCCGCATGGCTCTTCCCCGCGCTTTCGCACCGCTACGACACTCGGTCTTCCGCATGCTGTGGCTGGCGACACTCGCCAGCAACATCGGCGGCTGGATGCAGAACACCGGCGCCGGCTGGCTGATGACCAGCCTGTCGCCCTCCCCCTTCATGGTCGGCCTGGTCCAGGCGGCCACCATGCTGCCGGTCTTCATGCTGGCGCTGCCGGCCGGGGCGCTTGCCGATATCGTCGACCGCCGGCTGTTCCTCATCGGCGCCCAGGCCTGGATCCTGCTGATGGCGCTGCTGCTGGCGGTGCTGACCTGGACCGATTCGATTGGCCCCTGGGGGCTGCTGGCGCTCACCTTCGCCATCGGCGCCGGCAGCGCGATGAACTTCCCCGCCTGGGCGGCGACGACGAACGAGCTGGTC
>JAQGIA010000211.1 GCA_028291445.1 Belnapia sp. | reverse complement strand
GAGAGCCAGGATGCGGCGGTGGAGGGCATCCTCGGCGGCAAGGTCGCGGCCGGCGACATCGTGCTGGTGCGCTACGAGGGGCCGCGCGGCGGCCCGGGCATGCAGGAAATGCTGTATCCGACCAGCTCCCTGAAGTCGAAGGGCCTCGGGAAGGTCTGCGCGCTGGTGACGGATGGGCGCTTTTCCGGCGGCTCCTCCGGCCTGTCGATCGGCCATCTCTCGCCGGAAGCGGCCGAGGGCGGGCTGGTCGGTCTGGTGGAGGATGGCGACCGGATCGAGATCGACATCCCGAACCGCAGCATCCACCTGGCGGTGGCGGATGATGTCATCGCCACCCGCCGGGCCGCCATGGAGGCCAGGGGCGATGCAGCCTGGCAGCCGGCCGAGCCCCGTGCGCGGCAGGTCTCGACCGCGCTGCGGGCCTATGGCGCCATGGTGACGAGCGCCGCGCGCGGTGCGGTGCGCGACCTGAAGGGGCTGCGCCGGGGCTAGGGCGCGATCGTCCAGGGCGGCATCGCCGAGGAGCGTAAATCACGCGCCCAAACGACAGGCTAGCCCAGGCCGAAGAAGAAACGCTCCTCGACGATCTTGCCGTCGAGCAGCGTGTAGAGCCCGACCTCCTCCATCGCCATCCGCTGGCCAGAGGCGCGCATGGTGACGTCAATGCTGAAGCGCACCGCGAACTGGTCCCCGTTCACATAGGGGCCGGTGGTGGTGGCGCTGTGGATCTCGTGGTTGGCGTACCACCATTCGGATTTGGCGCGGACCGCGGCGATGCCGGTCGAGACCGGCACCGGTCCCATGGACTCGATGCTCACCACGTCATCGGCCCAGAAACGTTCCCCAGCCTCGGCGAATTGGCCAGCCTGGCACAAGGCCACGAATTCCATGGCGATCGCTTGCGTGTCCATTTCCGGCTCCCTCCCGCATCCTGTCTGGTTCGGAACGTATCAGGAACTTGGTTGGCGGTTCAAGCCGGTTGGTCGCAGAGATAGCGTTTCAGGTGATAGGGCTGCGCCGCGATGGCGGGGCAGAAGCTGGCCACCACCGGCTCCAGCTTCGTGTAGAGCTCGGCCCATTCGGCGTTCAGCGTCTCCAGCCGGTCGCGCGCCGCTTCCGCCTCCACCGCCAGCTTCGCCAGGTCGATGGTGGTGTGCCGGCCGTCCTTGAAGATGAAGCGGCCGCCGGTCATCACATGCTTCACGCCGCCGCCGTCCTCGGCATGGACGATCTGGTTGGTCGACCAGTTGTGCGGGATCCAGTTGATGCTGCCGAGGTCGAGGAAGACGATATCCGCCTTGTACCCCGGTGCGATGGCGCCGAGATCCTTGAAGCCCAGCGCCTTCGCCGAGCCGACCGTCGCCGCCTTGTACACCTCGTCGCTGCTCGCCCAGAAGCGCGGGTCCGGCGTCTGCACCTTGGACAGCATCGAGGCATAGCGCATCGCCTCGTACATGTTCTGGTTGTCCGAGCAGCTCGCGCCATCGGTGCCGATGCCGACGTTGCAGCCCGCGTCCAGGGCCTGGCGCAGCCGGAACATGCCATTGCCGAGGCGCATGTTGCTGCCCGGGTTATGCGCCATGGAAGCGCCGTGGTCCGCCAGGCGCCTGAAGTCGTCGTCATCCAGCCAGACCGCATGCGCCGCGGTGAAATCCGGTCCGAGCAGGCCAAGCCCGTCCAGATGCGCCACCAGTGTCTTGCCGTATTTCTTGCGGCCGACCACCGCCTGCACCTTGCTCTCGCCGACATGGCTATGCAGGCCGACGCCATGTTCCCGCGCCAGCCGGGCGCAGCCGCACATGAACGCATCGGCGCAATGCAGCGGGATGGTCGGGGCGACCGCCGGCAGGATGTCCTGGCCGGCCCAGCGCCAATGCTGCAGCACGTCGCCGATGGCACCCAGCGTCTGCTGGAAGGGCATGGATTTCAGCCGCGCCACCGAGGCCTGCAGCGCATCCGGCAGCGCATCCATCAACCCGGGGATCGCCTCGTACATGGTCCGGTCCGCGACCATCGGCGCGATCACCGCGCGCATGCCGGCTTCCGCATAGGCCGAGGCGGCGGCATCCAGCCCGTCCCGCGTCGGCAGCGGGAATTCGTAATACAGGTCGTAGGCGGCGGTGCAGCCCTTGGCCACCATTTCCGCGGCGCAGATCAGGGTCGAAAGCTTCTTGTACTCGGTGCTGCGGTTGCCGGTGATCCAGGGCGCGGCGGCCAACGCCAGCTCCAGCGTCCATTTGTCGCCCATGGCCTTGGCGAGGCCGGCATGGCCATGGGTATGCGCATTGATCAGGCCCGGGTGCATCAGCAGGCCGGTCGCATCGAAGACCGGCGTGCCCTCGGGCGCGGTGAGCCCGGTGCCCATGGAATGAATGACGCCATCCTGGATCAGCACGTCGGTCGGCTCGCCGCGGCGGCGGGAGGCATCGGCCAGCAGGGCGCCGCGGACCAGGAGGAAGCCTTTTTCGGGTATGGCCATCTCGGGACTCCCAAGGAAGCAAGGTTGGAGGAAGGTATTCCTCCAAGCCTCCTTCTATTTTTGTGAGTTAAGCCACCGGCCGTTCCACGCCGCTCGACCCCAGGAACCGCACCCGCTCGGCGATCGAGACGGCCTGGGACAGCATGATCGCCCGTTCCCGCCAGAAGCCGTGGCCGACGCCGGCGAAATAGCCGGCGTGCTCGCCGGCCGGGATCCAGTCCAATTGCAGCGCCCGATCGGGAGCAGATCCGCGGCCGGGCGCTGGTCCTTGGGCAATCGCGGGGGCGGTGGCGAGCAGCAGCGCGCATAGCCGGCCGCGATGGCCTTGAGCACCATCATCGTCTCCGAACTTTCTTGTGGTGCCGCGCTGCGAGCCGTCCCGGCCAGGATGAGACGTGGTTTCCGCCTCACTGGCAAGAAGGCTGGTGGCAGGCCGGCGTCAGGAGGCCAGGTAGCCCCCGTCCACATGCAACTCGGACCCCGTCATGTAGGAGCTCTCGTCCGAGGCGAGGAACAGGATGGCATAGGCCACCTCATCCACCTCGCCCGACCGGCCCAGCGGCACATGGCCAAGCATCTTGGCCCGGAACACCGGATCGGCCGTGGCGCCCGAGGTGCGCATCGGTGGCATCAGCCCGGGGTGGACGGTATTCAGCCGGATCTTCGCCGGGCCTTCCTGCACCGCGACCGATTTGGTGAGCAGCCGCACCGCCGCCTTGGAGGCGTTGTAGGCGCAATGGATCCGCTCCTGTCCCACGTTGCCCGAGATCGAGGAGAGGTTGACGATCGACCCGCCGCCGCGCGCCCGCATGGCGGCCACCGCGTGCTTCACCCCGAGGAAGACCCCCCTGGCATTCACCGCCATGATCCGGTCCCATAGTGCGGTATCGTACAGGTTGTTGGTGGCGCTGCCCGAGATCCCGGCATTGTTCACCAGCACGTCCAGCCCGCCCCAGGCCGTGGTCACCGCGGCGACGGCGGCCTCCCACTGGTCTTCCTCGGCCACGTCCAGCTTGATGAATTGGGCGGTGCCGCCGGCGGCCGTGATGGCCGCGACGACCGCCCTGCCGGCCTCCTCCAGCATGTCGGCGACCGCCACCTTGGCTCCCTCACGGGCGAAGAGCATGGCCGTGGCGGCCCCCATGCCGGAGGCGGCACCGGTGACGAGCGCGGTCTTGTTGGCGAGGCGCATGGCGTTTTCCATCCCTTTTGCTGGCTTATGGGCCGAGCCTCGCGCAACCCAGGCCTCGGCGCCACCCCCAGAGGTACCCCTGATAGGAGCGCCCCGGCCTTGACGCGACGCCCGGCGCACGGCATACGGCCCCACCTTCTTCACCACCTCCGTGCGTGGGACCGGGCGCAAGCCCTGGGC
>JAQGIA010000183.1 GCA_028291445.1 Belnapia sp. | reverse complement strand
CCTCCTCGGACAGGGTGGCCTGGAATTCGGCGGCCTTGGCGCGGTCGGCATCGTCGAAGGGCGGCGGGCCGAGCCGGTCGAGGTTCGACTGCATGGCGCGTTCCAGCGGCCCGTTGCCGAGCAGGTTGGAGACGCCGGAGACGATCTTCGCCTCGACCTTGGTCTCGGTCATCAGCGCGGCGCCATCGGCGACCTTGCGGACCCGCTCGATCAGCCGCTTCAGCTCCACCAGGTCGCGGGCGCGGATCAGGTAGCGGATCTTGGCGGTGGGCTGCACCACATTGGGCGCGACCCCGCCAGCATCGAGATAGGCATAATGGATGCGGGCATCGGAAGGCATGTGCTCCCGCATGTAATTCACGCCGACATTCATCAGCTCCACCGCGTCGAGCGCGCTGCGGCCGAGATGCGGCGCCGCGGCGGCATGGCTGGCACGACCGGTGAAGCTGAAGTCGATGCGGGTATTGGCCAGCGAGACGGCTTCCTGCACCGCGGCGAAGGCGGCCGGATGCCACGAGATGGCGATATCCACATCCGAGAAGGCGCCGTCGCGGACCATGAAGCCCTTGGCGGCGCCGCCTTCCTCGGCCGGGCAGCCGTAGTAGCGGACGCGGCCGGGCAGGCCGTTCGCCGCGAGATAGTCCTTCACCGCCGTCGCCGCCAGCAGCGCGGCCGAGCCGAGCAGGTTGTGGCCGCAGCCATGGCCGAAGCCGGGGCCGGGCAAGGGCCGCGGCTCGGCCACGCCGGCCTCCTGCGAGAGGCCGGGCAGCGCGTCGTACTCGCCGAGGATGGCGATGATCGGGCCGCCCTCGCCGGCCTCGCCCATCACCGCGGTCGGGATGCCGGCGACCTTCTCGGTCACCCGGAAGCCCTGCTCGCGCAGCATCGCGGTATGCTCGGCGCAGGATTTCACCTCGGTATAGGCGAGTTCCGGCATGCCCCAGATGCGGTCGGACAGCGCCTCGAAGACGGGCTTCCTGGCATCGATGAGGCGCCAGATTTCCTCGGTGTTTTCCATGGTCTCGATCCTTGCTCGGCCTCGGCGGCCAGTCTCGCCGGATCATACCCCGCGGCACGCCGGATGCCATCGGGCGAAGGGCCCTGCGCCCGGCGGGGCTCCGGGCCGGGCCTGGCGAGCGACCGCACGGCAAGCGACTGCCCGGCAAGCGCCCTCCCGGCAAGCGCCGCCCAGCAAGCGCCGCCCACAAGCGCCGCCCAGCAAGCGACTGGCGGGCCGGGCCGACGGCAACTGCCGGGATGGCTGGCAGCGGCGGCACCAGATGCCGCGAACCATCGCAGTTTCCGCCTATCCGGCCCGGCTCTGGCCGGATGCGGCGGCAATCCGTGTCGCGGCACGATCCATGCTTCCGGTGGGGGCGGCAACGCAGCGGATTCCGCAGGCAGCGCCGCCGCAACCCCCTTGCGCGAGGAGCACCGCCGCTGCGCGTCTTGCTTGTGGACAGTGATCCCGACCGCGCGGCTGCCGTGCAGGCCGGCTTGACCGCGACAGGCTGCACGGTCATCGCCATCGCGGCCGGGACCGAGGAGCTGACGCGCCACGTCCGCGACACCGGGGCCGAGGTGATCGTCTGCGGCCTCGATGATCCGTCGCGCGACGAGCTCGAGGGGATGCGCGCCCTGCACCGCGATGAACCGCGCCCGGTGGTGCTCTTCGCCGGCAAGGCGGAACCCGAGCAGATCGAGGCGGCGCTGGCTGCCGGCGTCGCAGCCTATGTGGTGGAAGGCATGGCGCCGGACCGGGTGCGGCCGGTGATCGAAGTGGCGATCCGGCGCTTTCGCGCCCATCAGGCACTGCGCGAGGAACTGGCCAAGGCCCGCCAGGGGCTCGAGGATCGCAGCCTGGTGGACAAGGCCAAGGCGCTGCTGATGCAGCGCCATAGGCTGACGGAGCCCGAGGCCTATCGGCGGCTCCGGCGGATGGCGATGGACCGGGGACTACGGATCGCCGCAGCCGCAGCCACGGTAATGAGCGAAAAATAGTCTTTTGGTATATTCACTAAGCATTTTTCATATGATTTAAGTTTATTGCCGAAGATTTGCTCATTGTCCTTGACCCGCGTTACGGGTTTCTGCTGCAAAGCGGCAGCGAGGTGATGTGCAACGGCGTGCATCGCAACGGCCCCGGGCCTCCCGGCAGGCCAATCGCCCTATCCATCCTGCGGTCCAATGGCGGCCCGCACCTGGCCTTCCCGGCCGGAGGACCGCCCCTTGCCGCTCGATACCGAAGCGCCGGCTCAACCTGTCATCCGTCGCCCCGTTTTGCGCACGCTGCGGCTCGGCTTCGTGCCGCTGACCGATGCCGCGCCGCTGCTGGTGGCGCAGGAACTCGGCATGTTCGATGCGGTCGGGCTGCGGGTCAGCCTTTCGGCCGAAGCATCCTGGGCCGCGGTGCGGGACAAGCTGGCCTTCGGCGCGCTCGATTCCGCGCAGCTGCTGGGACCCATGCCGATCGCCCTGGCGGCCGGGCTCACCGGGGTGAAGGCGCAGGTGACGGTGGCCGCCGGGCTCGGGGCCAATGGCAATACCATCACCCTCTCCAATACGCTGATCCAGGAGATCGGCCGCTTCGTCCCGCCGCTCGGCGCCGCGGCCTTCGCCGCCAACCTGCGCCGCCGCGCCCGCAACGGCCGCCGGCCGCTGACCCTCGCCGTGGTCTTCCCCTTCTCCTCGCACAACTACCTGCTGCGGCACTGGCTGGCCTCCGCCGGGATCGACCCGGACCGTGACCTGCGGCTCGTGGTGGTGCCACCGCCGATGGTCGCCCAACGCCTGCTGGACGGCACGATCGACGGCTTCTGCGCCGGCGAGCCCTGGGGCAGCCATGCCGCGGCGCTGGGGGCCGGGCGCATCGCGCTGTCCTCGGGCGACATCTGGCCGAACCACCCGGAGAAGATGCTCTGCTTCGCCGCGGATTATGCCCAGCGCGATCCGGAAAGCGCCATCGCCTGCACCGCCGCGGTGATCGCCGCGACCCGCTGGCTGGAGGAACCGGCCAATCAGGCCGAGGCGGTGAACATCCTGCGGCGCCGCGCCTTCCCGCGGCTGGACCCGGCCGAAATCGCGCCCGCCTTCGCCGGCATGGCCGAGGGCCTGCCGTTGGCCGCGCCGCTGCGCTTCCGCACCGCCACCCTGCCCCGCCGCGACCAGGCCGCCTGGTGGCTGCGGCAGATGCGCCGCTGGGGGCATATCCCGGCCGAGATCAGCGACAGCGCCGCCCTCGCCCCCTGGCGGTCGGATATCTGGCGCGCCGCCGCGACCCGGCTGCGCGAGACCGAGCCGCCGGCCCCGCCGCCGCCGCCCGCCATCCCCACCGACACCTTCCCCGCAACCCCGGAGCCCATCCGATGAGCCTCACCCGCCGACATGCCATCGCTGCGACGGCGGCCCTGCTGGCTGCCGCACGCGCCACCGCCCCGGGCGGCGCCTTCGCCCAGGGCGCGACCACGCCCGAGGTGAAGAAGGCGCTCCTCGGCTATATCGCGCTGACCGATGCCAGCCCGCTCATCATCGCCAAGGAGAAGGGCTTCTTCGCCAAGCACGGCATGCCCGATGTCGAGGTTGCGAAGCAGGCGAGCTGGGGCGCGACGCGGGACAATCTGGTGCTGGGCGGCGAGCGCGGCGGGATCGACGGCGCGCATATCCTGACGCCGATGCCCTATCTGATGACCACCGGCCGCATCACCCAGAACAACCAGCCGGTGCCGATGGCGATCCTGGCCCGGCTGAACACCAATGGCCAGGCGATCTCGGTCGCCGAGAAGCACAAGGCGCTCGGCGCCCGGCTCGATGCCTCGCCGCTGAAGAAGGTGCTGAACCAGGACAGCAAGGTCGCCATGACCTTCCGCGGCGGCACCCACGACCTGTGGATCCGCTACTGGCTGGCGGCCGGCGGGATCGATCCCGACAAGGATGTGCAGACCATCGTCGTGCCGCCGCCGCAGATGGTGGCGAACATGAAGGTCGGCACCATGGACGCCTTCTGCGTCGGCGAACCTTGGAACGACCAGCTGGTGAACCAGAAGCTCGGCTATACCGCGCTCACCACCGGCGAGCTCTGGCAGGATCATCCGGAGAAGTCGCTCGGCATGCGCGCCGAATGGGTCGAGAAGCACCCTAATGCGGCGGTGGCGCTGACCGCCGCGGTGATTGAGGCGGCGCGCTGGTGCGACGAGCCGGCCAACAAGCCGGAGATGTGCGCCATCATCGGCCGCCGCGCCTGGTTCAACGTGCCGGTCGCCGACATCCTCAACCGCAGCCTGGGCAACATCGACTACGGCGATGGCCGCAAGGTCGAAGGCTCGCCGCTGCTGATGAAGTTCTGGCGCGACCATGCCAGTTACCCCTTCCCCAGCCATGACCTCTGGTTCCTGACCGAGGATATCCGCTGGGGCGTGCTGCCGGAGGCGACCGATACCAAGGCGCTGGTCGCCCAGGTCAACCGCCAGGCGATCTGGCGGGCTGCCGCCGAACGGGCCGGCGTGCCGGCCGGCGAGACGCCGACGGG
>JAQGIA010000141.1 GCA_028291445.1 Belnapia sp. | reverse complement strand
CGATCAGATGCGCGAGGCCGGTGCCGGCCAGCGCATAGAGCAGCGCGACCCAGACCATGTAGCCGGGAATGTCGATGCCGAGGACGGTCAGCGGCCCCGACAGGCCCCAGAGCACGATGACGAAGCTAAACAGCGTCACCACCGAGCGCATCAGCCCAAGGCCCAGGGCCAGGGTATTGTCGACGAACATGCGCAGGTCTTCGGCGATGCGCTGGTCCGGGTTGTCAGTACCGGGATCGGTCAGCGCCACGCGGTAATAGGCGCGGTCGGCCAGCCAGCGGTCCAGCACCTCCCGCGTCATCCAGGACCGCCAGCGGATCTGCAGCGCCTGGCGCAGATACAGCGCATAGACGGCGATCAGGATGTAGATCACCGCGATGAAGACGAAGCCGGGCATCGGGCCGCTGTCGGTCTGGCGCCACCAGAACAGCAGCGACCAGAAGGCGGCCGCGTCCTTTTCCTGCAGGGTGTTGAAGAATTCCCGGTTCCAATAGCTCAGCAGCACGCTCATCCCGACCAGCGTCAGGTTCAACGCGACGACGATGCCGAGCAGCAGCCGGGCCCGCCAGCGCTCCTCGCTGCGCCAATAGGGCCCGGCCAGCCGCCAGGTATCGCTGAGGAAACGGCCGAGGCGGCGCATCATGGTCTCCGGGTGGCGAGGGTGGGGTGGGTGCTCGACCCGGTGGTGCTCAAGCCTGGGTGCTCAAGCTTGGCGCAGCGCGGCCTCGAAGGCAGCCAGCCAGCGGTCCACCCGGCGGCGGTTCACCCCGAGGTCGGACCAGCCGAGCAGGCTGCGCGAATACAGGAAAAATCCGGCGCCACCGGCACCGGAGACCAATTCCGCGACGATGACATCGGGGAAATTGACCAGCGCCGAGCGCTCCACCCATTGCGCCTGCCGGCGGTCCGGCCAGGCCTGGACCAGGGTGGTGCGGGGGAAGCCCGCGGCGACGCGGAGCAGGACGGGCCAAGCGGTGGCGGCGCTTATCGGCAGCAGCGGGACGGTAAGATGCGCCCGCGGGTGCCCGCCAGGCGGCGCGGCGAGGCAGGTATTGGGCGAGGCCGGCAGGACCAGGCTTGGGAAGTCGATCGGCACGGCGGGCGGCAGCCCGGCGGCGCCGCGGCCGAGCAGCAGGCGCAGCGTCCCGCTCATGCCGCATCCTCCGGCTCGTCGCCCGGAGCATCCCGTGGTGCATCGCCGGCCTGGCGCAGCCGGATGACGCCGCGGACCTGCTCGGGCGCGACCGGCTTGCCCTTGCGCAGGATCTCGATGATCCCTTCGCGGCTGAGCGCGACGGCGGCCTGCCGCACCGGGCCCATCAATGGCCGCCAGGCAGCCTCGTCGCCACCGGCCAGGGCGCGGGCGACCTCACTGGGGCAAATGGATTTCGCCGCACCGCGCTCGGCGGTCTGGCGACGGATCTCGGCGCTGATGGTGGCTTCGTCGGGATGGGTCATGCTGGCGGCACCATAGGCCGGAATGGCGGCCTGTCAGCTTGGATTTCCGCCACCTTCCGGTCATGCGGGGATTGCCGCCGCCAAGACCCGGCCCTTGTCGAAAAGCCGGGCGCTGGCTTGGCCGCGGCCGGCCTGCGGGCAGCCGCTAGTCCGGCAAGGCCGGCACCGATGATGGCGACCCGGATGATGACGACCCGGAGCGGGCCGGGGACGGCGAGGGGATGAGACATGCCGGCTTTGCAACGGGGCTTTCGCCGCGGAGCGCAAGATCCCCTCCCGCCATGGCGGGGATCCGCGGGGACCAGCGCTGCCGCAGCACCTCGGGCGGGACCGGCCGGCCGAAAAGCCAGCCTTGTGCCTCGGCGCAGCCCAACTCGACCAGGACGCGGTACTGCGCTTCCTGTTCGACCCCCTCGGCGACCAGACGAAGGCCGAGGGCGACGGCCAGGCCCTGCACGGCGCGCAGCACCGCCACATCCTCGGCATCGGCGGGAATGCGACGGAGGAAGCTGCGGTCCAGCTTCAGCGCGGTGAAGGGCAGCCGCCGCAACCGGGCGAGCGAGCCATAGCCGGTGCCGAAATCATCGAGCGCGAGACCGATCCCCGCCGCCCGCAGCGATCCGAGCAATTCCAGGGTCTCGGGCGGGTCGTCCAGCGCCAGGGATTCGGTCAGTTCGAGTTCGAGCCGGGCCGGCGGCAGCCCCGAATCCGCCAGGGCAGCGGCGACCTGGGACGACAGCAGGCCGGTATCGATCTGCCGGGCCGAGACATTGACCGAAACGGTGCCGGCCACCGCGGGCCAGCCCGCCGCCTCGCGCGTGGCCTGACGCAGGACCCAGCCGCCCAGGCGGAGGATCAGGTCCGAGGCCTCGGCCAGCGGGATGAAGGTCATCGGCGGGATCGCGCCATGGATCGGATGGGTCCAGCGCAGCAGCGCCTCGGCCCCCGCCATGCTGCCATCCGCCAGGTTGATCCGGGGCTGGTAGACCAGCGCCATCTCGCCGCGCCCGATGGCGCCGCGCAGATCGTTGGTCAACCGGCGGCGAAGGCTGCGGTCCGCGGCCTCGGCTCCGAGCATGGCGGGAAAGCTGGATCCCAGCTCTGCCTTCGGCAGTCCAGGCATGCGGGTCGGTGCCATGAGCCTTTCCTTGTCGGCCGCCCAAAAGGCGCAGGGCAAGGTGAAGGAATCACCAATCAAACGATACGATAAAACAATGTGATGGTGCTGCGCAAGCGCCGGGGCGGTTGGCCGTCCCAGATTGGCCGTCCCGGATTGATCCTGTCAGCCGAAGCGTTCGGTCAGCGGCCCGGATTGTGGCGCTGCGGCGATCTCGCGGATGATCTTGCGGCGCACCGCCGCCTCGAAGGTCTGGAAACCCTCGGCCACCACCAGGAAGGCGCCCGGCCCGCCTATCACCTCCTCCTGGTAATAGGTATCGAGCGGCGGCAATGCGGAGGAGAGCGAGAGCGGCGTCGGCGTCTTGTCCAGCACCGCCAGGCCGTTGAGCACGATCCCCTGGGCCAGCGCATCGGCCCGCGCATCGGCCACCGGCCGGCCCGAGTTGTTCACCCCATCGCCCGAGATGTCGACCACCCTGCGGGTGCCCTCATAGCCCTGGCCGAACCGCTTGGCGGCGAAGTCCATGGCCCCTGAGATCGAGGTATAGAGCCAGGTGCGGCGCGGCGCATTGGCCACGGCATCGGCGAAGCGGTTGGCGCCGGCCGCGCCATCCAGCAGCATCCAGGGCACCACGGTGTTCTGGATATGCCAGTCGGACCAGGTGAACATGGTCACCGCGATGGCGCCGATCGGGCCGCCCATGATGCCTTCGATCAGCCGGCGGTCGCGGAAGGCAGCCTCGTAGCCGGAGAATTGCATCTCCTGCTCCTCGGGATCGACCGAGCGGCTGACATCCACCGCCAGCACCAATTCCACGTCGACCGGAACGGCCGACCTGGCGATGGTCGTCCGCAGCAGGGCAGGCATCGCCAGGGCGGCGCCCAGCATATCGCGTCTTCGCATACGACCCCCTTGTTGCCGAAGCCGGACGGCGCGCGGATGGCGCACCGGGCCGGTCGGCTTGAACCAGGCAAGGCCGTGACTGCCATCGCTCCCGTATTGGAAGGAGTGATATCGCGGTTCTTGCTGCGCCGCAAGAAAATGCTGCAATGCAGCATGAGCCTCGCCAAGCGGTGATCCTGTGGGATGATCCCGAGCCTTCGGCTCAGAAGCCATTTCCCGGGATGGCGAGCCAGGCGCGCTCCGCCGGCGTATCGGCCCGGCCGAGCGCGGCATTGCGATGCGGGTAGCGGCCGAAGCAGGCGATGACGGCGCGGTGCCGCCAGGCATAGTCGATGCTGCCGCCGGGAGCGGCATGGACCGGGTCGTCGCGCAGCCCCTCGAAGAGTGCGACCGAGAGATCCTGATCCGCCATCGCTTCGGCATGTTCGAAGGGCAGGTAGAGGAAGCAGCGCTCGGTGGGCGTCAGGCTCCGATCCAACGCGTCGCGCAGCACCGTCTGGCGGGCCAGGCTCCGGGCCTTGGCATCCTGCGCGAAGGCCGCGGCGCCGCCACGGTGCAGGTTGCGGGGGAATTGGTCGAGCAGGATGAGCAGCGCCAGGGCGCCCCGGGGTGTGGCGGCCCAGCCGTCGAAGGCGCCGGCCCCGGCGGGGGCCAGCAGATGGCCGAAGCGGCGGCGGATGGCGGCATCGAAGGCATCGTCGTGCTGGAACCAGCGGTGCCGGAAGGCGGTGCGGTCGCCCTCGAACCAGAAGTCGAGGATTGCCTGCGCCAAGCCGGCATCCATCAGGCCAGGGCCATGTCCAGCACCCGGACGCTGTGCAGCGCCTCCCGCCCCGCCAGATCCTTGATCTGGTGCCGGCAGGAGGTGCCGTCGGCGACGATCAGCGCATCGGCCGGGATGGCCCGCACCGCCGGCAGCAGTGCCAGCTCCGCCATCGCCTTGGAGACGGCGAGGTTCTTCGCCTCGTAGCCGAAGCTGCCGGCCATGCCGCAGCAGGATGAGGCGATGGGGGTGACCTTGAGGCCGGGGATGCCGGCCAGCACGGCGACGGCGGCCGGGAAGGCCGAAAACGCCTTCTGGTGGCAATGCCCGTGCACATGCGCCGCCGTGGCGACGGGCTTCAGCGCCAGCGCCGGCTTCTCCCGCACCAGGAACTCGCCGATCAGCACGGCGCGGGCGGCAAGCGCCGTGGCCGCCGCACCCGGCAGCAACGAGAGGAATTCGTCGCGCAGGGTCAGCAGGCAGGAAGGCTCGATGCCGACCACCGGCAGGTCGAAGGCCGACAGCGCATCCAGCGTCCGCTGCGCCTCGGCCCGCGCCCGGTCCACCAGCCCGGCGGCCAGATAGGTGCGGCCGCTGTCGAGCGGCCGGGCGCCCTTCGGCGGCCGCGCCACCACCGGCGCATAGCCGGCGGCGCGCAGCACCCGGGCAGCGGCGCGCAGGTTCTCCGGCTCGAAGTAGCGGTTGAAGAGATCGGGGAAGAGGATGATCTCGCCGGCCGCACCGGTCGGCGCCGGCAGTTCCGCGTCGTGGAAGGCATCGCGCACGAAGCGCGGCAGGCTACGGCCGGCGGCGAAGCCGAGCAGCTTCTCCGACAGCAGCGCCAGCCCGGGCACCCAGCCGCGCGCATTGGGGATGAAGGGCGCCATGGCGGCGAAGGGCGCCCAGAGCGGCATGGTGGCGATGAGCCGGTCCTTCAGCGGCAGCCCGTGCCGGGCGGCGCGGGCCGCCTGGACCTCGATCTTCAGCTTGGCCATGTCGACGCCGGTCGGGCATTCCCGCTTGCAGCCCTTGCAGGAGACGCAAAGCTCCATCGCCGCCGCGACCTCGTCCGAGGCGAGGCCGCCGGCGAGTTGCCCGGTCAGCGCCAGGCGCAGGGTATTGGCGCGGCCGCGCGTCAGGTGCTGTTCGTCCTGCGTCGCCCGGAAGCTGGGGCACATGACATTGGCATCGGACTTCCGGCAGGTGCCGTTGTTGTTGC
>JAQGIA010000139.1 GCA_028291445.1 Belnapia sp. | reverse complement strand
GTGCAGGATGGCTGGGCCATCGCCGATATCAACGTCGGGATCCTGTATCTCTTCGCGGTCAGCTCGCTCGGCGTCTATGGCGTGATCATCGCCGGCTGGGCCAGCAATTCGAAATACGCCTTCCTTGGCGCGCTGCGCTCGGCGGCGCAGATGGTCAGCTACGAGGTCTCGATCGGCTTCGTCATCGTGACCGTGCTGCTCTGCGTCGGTTCGCTGAACCTTTCCGACATCGTCCGGGCGCAGGAGCGGGTGTGGTTCTTCATCCCGCTCTTCCCCATGTTCATCATCTTCTTCATCAGCGCCCTGGCCGAGACCAACCGTGCGCCCTTCGACCTGCCGGAGGGCGAGAGCGAGCTGGTGGCCGGCTTCTTCGTCGAATATTCCAGCATGTCCTTCGCGCTGTTCTTCCTCGGCGAATACGCGAACATGATCCTGATGTCGGCGCTGACCACCATCCTCTTCCTGGGTGGCTGGCATCCGCCGATGCATATGGAGCCCTTCACCTGGATCCCGGGCTTCGTCTGGTTCGCGCTGAAGATCGCCCTGCTGCTGTTCGTCTTCATCTGGGTGCGGGCGACCTTTCCCCGCTACCGCTACGACCAGTTGATGCGGCTGGGTTGGAAGGTCTTCCTGCCCTTCAGCCTGGTCTGGCTGATCCTGACCGCGGCGGTGCTGAAGCTTGCCGGCTGGCTGCCGGCCTAAGGATACCCCGATATGGCAACCCTCGACCGCGTCGCCCGGAGCCTGCTGCTGACCGAGATCGTCTCGGGCATGGCGCTCACCTTGAAGTATTTCTTCAAGCCGAAGGTGACCATCAACTATCCCTATGAAAAGGCGATGATCAGCCCGCGCTTCAAGGGCGAGCACGCGCTGCGCCGCTATCCGAACGGCGAGGAACGCTGCATCGCCTGCAAGCTGTGCGAGGCTGTCTGCCCGGCCCTGGCCATCACCATCGAGGCCGAGCCGCGCGAGGATGGCAGCCGCCGCACCACGCGCTACGACATCGACATGACCAAGTGCATCTACTGCGGGATGTGCGAGGAAGCCTGCCCGGTGGATGCCATCGTCGAGGGGCCGAATTTCGAGTTCAGCGTCGAGACGCGGGAGGAGCTGATGTACGACAAGAACCGGCTGCTCGCGAATGGTGACCGCTGGGAGCCCGAGCTGGCCAAGCGGCTCGAACTCGACGCCCCCTATCGTTGAAGCGGAACAACCGATGATCGCCGCTCTCGCCTTCTACGCCTTCGCCGCCATCCTGATCGCCTCGGCGGTCATGGTGGTGACGGCGCGCAACCCGGTCCACAGCGTGTTGTTCCTGATCCTCGCCTTCTTCAACGCGGCGGCGCTGTTCCTGATCGCCGGGGCGGAGTTCCTGGCGATGATCCTGGTCATCGTCTACGTCGGCGCGGTCGCGGTGCTGTTCCTGTTCGTCGTGATGATGCTGGACATCGACTTCGCCCGGCTGCGCGAGGGCTTCCAGCGCTATGCCCCGATCGGCGCGGTGGTCGGCGGCATCCTCTTCCTGGAACTGGTGCTGGTACTCGGCAGCTGGAGCTTTTCCGGCCAGGCCAATGAACTGCGGCTCTCGCCCAATCCGGGCGGGGACGTGACCAATGCCATGGCCATCGGCCGCATCCTCTATACGGATTACGTCTACCTGTTCCAGGCTTCCGGGCTGATCCTGCTGGTGGCGATGATCGGCGCCATCGTGCTGACTCACCGGACGCCGACCGGGACGCGGCGGCAGAGCATCGCCGCCCAGGTCTCCCGCAGCGGGTCGGTCGCGCTGGAGAAGGTGCCGACCGGCGCCGGCATCGGCACGCTCGGTATCCGCCGGCCGCCGGTGGCCGAGGTGGCGAAGCCGGCGATCACCCATGATGCAGGGCACCACTGATGGTTATCGGCCTCGCCCACTACCTGACCGTCAGCGCCATCCTGCTGGTGCTCGGCATCTTCGGCATCTTCCTCAACCGGAAGAACGTCATCGTCATCCTGATGAGCGTGGAGCTGATCCTGCTCGCGGTGAACCTGAATTTCGTGGCCTTCTCCGCCTTCCTGAACGACCTGACGGGGCAGATTTTCGCCATGTTCGTGCTCACGGTCGCGGCGGCGGAAGCGGCCATCGGCCTGGCCATCGTCGTCACCTACTTCCGCAACCGCGGCAGCATCGAGGTCGAGGGTATCTCGACGCTGAAGGGCTGAACCCATGTTCGTTGGCGCGATATTCTTCCCCCTGCTGGGTGCCTGCCTCAGCGGCTTCCTTGGCCGCTGGCTCGGCGACAAGGCCTCGCAATGGGCGACCGTGCTCTGCATGGCGCTGGCCGCGGTCTGCGGCGGCCTGGCCTTCGGCCAGGTGGCCATGGGCAGCCAGCCGGCGACCTTCCCGCTGCTGACCTGGATGGATGTCGGCGGGCTCGAGGTCTCCTGGGCGCTGCGCTACGACACGCTGAGCGTGGTGATGGTGGCCATGGTCACCTTCATCTCGACGCTCATTCATCTCTATTCGGTCGGCTACATGTCGCATGATGCGACGCCGACGCGGTTCTTCGCCTATCTCAGCCTCTTCACCTTCATGATGCTGATGCTGGTGACTGCCGACAACCTGGCCCAGTTGTTTTTCGGCTGGGAGGGCGTCGGCCTCGCCTCCTACCTGCTGATCGGCTACTGGTACGATCGCGAAAGCGCCAACCGCGCGGCGATGAAGGCCTTCATCGTCAACCGCGTCGGCGACGTGTTCTTCATGCTGGGCGTGGCGCTGACCTTCTTCGTCTTCGGCAGCATCGAGCTCGATACCATCTTCGCCAGCGTCGCCGAGCATGCGAACGACCGCTTCGCCGGGCTGCCGGCAATCGAGCTGATCGGCGTGCTGCTCTTCCTCGGCGCCTGCGGCAAGTCGGCGCAGATCGGCCTGCATACCTGGCTGCCGGACGCGATGGAGGGGCCGACGCCGGTCTCCGCGCTGATCCATGCCGCGACCATGGTGACCGCGGGCGTCTTCCTGATGGCGCGCATGTCGCCGATCATGGAATACGCCCCGGTCGCGTTGCAGATCGTCACGGTGGTGGGCGCCACGACGGCGATCTTCGCCGCCACCATCGGTTGCGTGCAGAACGACATCAAGCGGGTGATCGCCTATTCCACCTGCTCGCAGCTCGGCTACATGTTCTTCGCGGTCGGCGTGGGCGCCTATCAGGTGGCGATCTTCCACCTCTTCACCCATGCCTTCTTCAAGGCGCTGCTGTTCCTCGGCGCCGGCAGCGTGATCCACGCCATGTCGGACGAACAGGACATGCGCCGGATGGGCGGCATCTGGACCAAGATCCCGGTGACCTATGCGGTCATGTGGATCGGCAGCCTGGCGCTGGCCGGCATCCCCTTCTTCGCCGGCTATTATTCCAAGGATGCCATCCTGGAGGCGGCCTTCGCGGCGCATAGCGCGGTCGGCATCTATGCCTTCGTCTGCGGCATCCTCGCCGCCTTCCTGACCGCCTTCTATTCCTGGCGCCTGCTGATCATGACCTTCCACGGCAAGCCGCGGGCGGATCACCACACCATGGAGCATGTGCACGAAAGCCCGGCGGTGATGCTGGTGCCGCTGCTGCTGCTGGCGGTGGGCGCGGTGCTGACCGGCGCGATCTTCGCACCCTTCTTCATCGGCGAGCATGAGCACGCCTTCTGGAACGGCGCGATCTTCAACGGCGCGCACAACCACATCCTGCACGCGATGCATGAAGTGCCGGACTGGGTGCCGCTGGCGCCGACCGTGGTCGGCGTAATCGGCATCGCGCTGGCCTATGCGCTGTACATGATCATGCCGGGCATTCCGGCCCGCCTCGCCGGCCGCTTCCGCGGTCTGTACCTGTTCCTGCTGAACAAGTGGTACTTCGACGAGCTGTACGA
>JAQGIA010000134.1 GCA_028291445.1 Belnapia sp. | reverse complement strand
GGGAAGACCAGCGCCATCCCGGCCAGCGCATCGGTGCCGAGATGCGCCACCCACCAGGTCTCGATCAGCCCGACCGAGGCCTGGGCCAGCATCACCAGCGTATTCGGCCAGGCCAGCCGCAGCAGGGTCGGCAGCGCCGGCCCATGCAGCAGCATCCGGGTGCGCGGGCTCATGGTGGTGGTCAATGGCGGGGCGGCCTGGGCCGCGAGGATCTGGGCCGCGAGGGTCTGGGCCGCGAGGGTGCCCGCGTTCATGACCGGTACCGCGCCGCGGCGTGGTCGCGCGACAGGTTCGGCCCCATCGCCAGCCGTGCCGCGGTGAAGCGGTCCCAGTCCGCGGTTTCAGGCAGGGCGGGGATGGTCACCGCCTCGCCCATGTCGAGCCCGGCGAGCGCCGCATCCACCATCTCGCCGACATCCATCAGCACCGCCGCCGGCATGCGGTCCATGTCCACGCCGGCGCGGCCCCAGATTTCGGTCCGCGTCGCGCCCGGCAACACCGCCTGGATCCGCAGCCGGTCGCCGGCCTCGGTCTGCATCGACTGCGTCAGGTTCAACATGAAACCCTTGGTGGCGCTGTAGACACCGTTGAACTGCTCCGGTGCCAGGGCCAGCACCGAGGCGATGTTGATGATCGTCCCGCCGCCCCGCGCCAGGAAGGCCGGGACCGCCGCCGCCGCCAGCCGCATCGGCGCCAGGGCATTGAGCAGGACCATCCGTTCCAGCTGGTCCGGATCGGCCTCCGCCAGGGTCCCGCTCACCGCCATGCCGGCGTTGTTCACCAGCATGCCGATGGCTGCATCCCCACGCAGCCGTGCCTCGACCCGGCGCAGCGCGGCGGGGTCGGTCAGGTCGGCGGCGAGGATATCGACCCGGCGGCCGCTCTCCCTGGCCAGGCGCCGGGCCAGCGCTTCGAGCCGCGCGGTGTCGCGGGCGACCAGCAGCAGGTCGTGGCCGCGCTGCGCCAGGCGATCGGCGTAGGTCGCCCCGATGCCCAAGGAGGCACCGGTGATGAGGGCCGTATTGCTCATGCCGCAAGCTCCGCGCGGGCGTTGTAGACCTGGAGCTGGGCATAGGCGGCCTCCAGCAGCGGTGCGGCGAGGCCCAGCTGCCGTCCACGGCGGATCAGGTCGCCGATCACGTGATCCGCCTCCAGCCGCGGCGCGCCCTGCTGGATGTCCCGCATCATCGAGGCGGCCCAGCCCGATTTCGGGTCGCCCAGGGTCCGGTCCGCCTGGGCCAGCGCCGCCAGCCGGGGCGCATGGCCATGCGCGGCGGCGATGGCGCGGACCTCGGCGATCAGCCGGGCGGCGACGGCAGCGCCGTCCGCGGTCGCCAGAACCTCGCCGATGGTCCCGCGCAGCAGGCAGGTGATCGCCGCGCCCGCCGCCAGCATGGCCCATTTCTCCCAGAGGTCCTGGGTGATCTCGGTCGAGGCGCGGGCGGCGACGGGCGTTGCCGCGAAGGCCGCCGCCAGCGCCTCGACCGGCGGGGTCAGCCGGCCGGAGCGGTCGCCGAACAGGATCGTGTCCAGCGGGCTGGCGTGGCGGATGGTCCCGTCCCGCTCCAGGGTGGTGGCGATATAGGCGACGCCGCCGAGCACCCGTCCGGCACCGAAGCGGGCATCCAGCGCATCGAAATGCGCCAGCCCGTTGAGCAGCGGCAGCACCGTGCTGGCCGCGCCCATCGCCGGGGCGATGGCATCGATGGCCGCCGCCAGGTCATAGGCCTTGCAAGTCAGCAGGACGGTATCGAAGGGCCGATCCACCGCGCCGGCGAGCAGGACCGGGACCTGCCGCCGCCGCTCCTCGCCCTTGGTATGGACCACCAGCCCATCGCGGGCGAGCTGCGCCGCCCGGCCGGGTCGGACCAGGAAATGCACGTCGAGGCCGGCCTCGGCCAGCCGCAGCCCGTAATAGCCGCCGATCGCCCCGGCACCCAGGACTAAGATCCGCATGACCAACCTCCGTTTTGATAGCGCTCGCTATCTATCTGGATATTGATTGCGCTCGCCACTAAATCAAGTCAAGCGACAGGTCGGTCAGGCAAGTCAGGCAAGGACGGAAGGGGTTGCGATGCGAGTCTCGAAGGAACAGGCGGCCGACAACCGGGCCAGGATCCTGACGGCAACCGCCCGGATGATCCGGGAATCCGGCATCGGCGGGGTCGGCGTGGATGCGCTGACCAAGGCCGCCGGCCTGACCCATGGCAGCCTCTACAGCCAGTTCGGCTCGAAGGACCGGCTGGTGGCCGAGGCCCTGGCGCTGGCCATGGATGCCAGCGCCGACAAGACCCGGAAGGAGCTGGCCGAGGGCGGCACCCTCGCCACCATCGTTGCCCGTTACCTCTCCCCCAGCCACCGGGATGCCCCCGGCGGCGGCTGCGCCATCGCCGCCATCGGCCCCGAGGCGGCCCGCCAGGGCGAAGGCATCCGCGCCGCTTTTACCCGCGGCATCCGTGGCTTCGCCGACCGGCTCACCGGCCTGATGCCGCGGCAGCAGGCCCAGTCGACAAGGCGCCAGGCGCAATCGCCGGAGGATGCGGCGCTGGCCACCGTCGCCGGTCTGGTCGGGGCGCTGATCCTGGCGCGCGCGGTCGACGACCCGGCGCTCTCCGACCGCATCCTCGCCGCCACCGCCCGCAGCCTCACCGCCGAATAGGATCGCCCGATGCTGTCCCACCGGCTCGCCCCGCGCTGGCCCGGCGCGGCATCCGCTACGGCTGGGTGATGGTGGGGCTGACTTTCCTGGTCTCGCTCGCCTCGGCCGGGACCATGGGCATCCCCGGTGCCCTGCTGCTGCCCCTGCAACGGGAAACCGGGTGGGAGACCGGTGCCATCTCCAGCGCCCTGGCGATGCAGCTGCTGCCGTTCGGGCTGATGGCCCGCTTCGGCGCCGGGCTGAGCCGCGATGCGCTGGCGAACTGACTGCCGGCCTTTTACCTGGCCGGTGGCGCCTGCCTGGTGGCGGCAGTGCTGGCGCTCGGGGCGCGCCGGCGGGTAGCGGCGGTACGAAGGGCGGAAAAGCGGACGACGAGGTTCGAACTCGCGACATCCAGATTGGAAATCTGAC
>JAQGIA010000132.1 GCA_028291445.1 Belnapia sp. | reverse complement strand
CAACGGCATCGAGGATGCGGTCGCCCGCACCCGCGCCTATACCACCAGCGGCGCCGATGCGCTGTTCTACACCGGCATCAAGACCCGCGCCGAACTCGATGCCGTCGCAGCCGTCGCCACCCTGCCCATCATCATCGGCGGCGTCGAGGGCACCGAGATCAACGACAAGGCCTATCTCGCTGCCCGCGGCGTGCGCATCGCCCTGCAGGGGCACCAACCCATCATGGCCGCGCAGCAGGCGGTCTATGCCACGCTGAAGGCGCTGCGCGACGGCGTGCAGCCCAAGGACCTGCCCGGCCTGCCGACCGGCGGGCTGATGGGCCGCATCACCCGCGACAGCGACTACAAGCGCTGGACCAAAGACTACCTCGGAGGAAACTGAAATCATGTCGAACGAAACCGAAAGCCCGTTCCAGACGCTGCATGAATTCGTCAAGGAGGCGAAGGGCCGCCTCAGCCCCGGCAACTGGGATTACCTGGTCGGCGCGACCGAAACCGAGACGACGATGATGCGCAACCGCGCCGCCATCGACAGCCTCGCCTTCCGCCCGCGCGTGCTGCGCGACGTTTCCAGCATCGACCTCACCGGCCGATTCCTCGGCAAGCCGATCACCCTGCCGATCATGCTCGCCCCGGTCGGCGGGCTGGAGAATTTCGACCCCGAAGGCGGCGCTCCCGCCGCCCGCGCCGCGGCCGAGTTCGGCGTGCCCATCATGGTTTCCTCCGTCTCCATGCCGGGGCTGGAACCCATGGCCGCCGCCGGCAAGGGGCCGAAGGTCTTCCAGCTTTACGTCCGCGGCGATGCGAACTGGATCGACGAGACTGCCAAGCGGGCCATCGACCATGGCTACGACGCCTTCTGCTTCACCGTCGATACCGCCATCTACAGCCGCCGCGAACGTGACATCGCCAAGCGCTTCGTCAAGCCCTGGCGCGCCCGCGCCACCGGCCAGCATTTCCAGGCGGCGCTGAACTGGGACGACATCAAGCGCTTCAAGGACAAGTACAGCATCCCCGTCGCGTTGAAGGGCATCGCCACCGCCGAGGATGCCGCCATGGCGGTCGAGCATGGCGTCGAGATCGTCTATGTCTCGAACCACGGCGGCCGCCAGCTCGACCACGGTCGCGGTTCGATCGCCGTGCTGCCGGAGGTGGTGAAGGCGGTCGAGGGGCGCGCCAAGGTCTGGGTCGATGGCGGCTTCGTCCGCGGCTCCGATATCGTCAAGGCCGTTATCCTCGGCGCCGAACTGGTCGGCATGGGGCGGATGTATTGCTACGCCCTGGCCGCGGCGGGGGAGGCCGGCGTCGCCCAGATGTTCAAGCTGCTGGAAACCGAGGTGCATGAGGTGCTCGGCCTGCTGGGCGTCACCAGCTTCGGCCAGCTCGATGGCAGCTACCTACACCCGGTCGCGCCGGTGGTGCAGCCGCATGTGCATAGCTCGTTTCCGCTGACCAATCTTAGCGATCAAGGGTACAGGTAAAGGAAGGTCGGGGAGAAGCATTCTCCCCGAGCCCCTCATCTATTTCTGTTCTTTGGAAGACCAGGAAGCGAAGGGGTTCGGGGGGAGATGCCTTCCCCGATCGTGCTACACGCCCGCCGCATACCCGTCCCGCTGCGGATCGGCGCCACCCTCCGGTACGCCATCCCACAGCGAAATCCCGTGCACCCCGCCGAAGGCATAGCTCTGGTAGCTCCGCTTCGTTGCGTGGCCCGCCGCCCGCAGCGCCTTCTCCACACCGCGCGGAATGCGGTTCGAGAGATCCACCGTCTCGCTCGTCGCCGAAAAGCGCGGTGCGCTCACCGCCTCCTGCATTCCCATGCCCCAGTCGAGCAGGTTCAGCAGCACCTGCATGACCGCGACCGTGATCCAGGCCCCGCCCGGCGCCCCCAGCGTCGCCACCGGCCGCGTGCCATCCAGCACGATCGTCGGGCTCATCGAGGAATACCGGCGCTTGCCCGGGGCGATCGAGCCCGCCCGGCCCGGCCTCGGATCCATCCAGTTCATCGCACCGTTCAGCATGAAGCCCGTCCCTGGCGGAATGACGCCGGAGGGCACCGCCAGGGTATGCGTCATGGACACCACCATCCCATCCGCATCCGTGCAGGAGACATGCGTGGAATTCGGCGCATCGCTCACGCTCCTCAGCAGGGAAGCCCGCTCCCCCGCGCGGATCCGCGCCGCCAGCCCATCCGCATAGGCATCCGAGAGCAGCATCCCAACCGGCACGTCGCGGAAGGCGGGGTCGCCGACATGCGCCTCCTTGTCGATGCCCGCCAGCTTCATCGCCTCCGCCACCAGGGCGATGTAGGCGGGCGTGTTGTGCCCCAGCGCCACCAGGTCGAAGCGCTCCAGTATCCGCAGCATCTCGCCGACCACCACGCCTCCGGCCGGCGGTTCCGGCAGCGCCACGGTGAAGCCGCGGTAGGGCACCAGCAGCGGCGCGCTCTCCATCGCCCGGAAGCCGGCCAGGTCCGCCGCCGAAAGCAGCCCGCCCTGCGCCGCCATGTCGGCGACGATCCGCCGCGCCAGCGCGCCGGTGTAGAAATCCTCCGCGCCATCGCGGGCCAGTCCACGCAGGGTCCCGGCGAGCGCCGGGTTGCGCACAGTCTCGCCCAGCCGCTTCGGCGTGCCGTCCGGCCGCAGGTACAGCGCCCGGCCCTCCTCGGTATGGCCGAGCTTCTCGACGTAGCTGAGCCGGCCATAGGGCCGTTCATCCATGGTGAACATGGCATGCACATGCGGGCGGATGATCCAGCCCTCCTCGGCAAACCCCACCGCCGCATCGAACAGCGCGGCCCAGGGTTTCCGGCCCAGCCGGGCATGCGCATCGGCGAAGACCCGTAGCGCGCCCGGCACCGTCACCGCCAGCGGCCCGCGCTCGTTCGCATAGCCCTTGACCCGGTAGCCGAAGCCATCGGCGCATTCGCCCTCGAAATCCGCCGCCCACATATCCTCCCGCGCCGCGGCGGGGCAGGTGCCGAGGCCGTTCAGCACGCGATGCGTCCCGGTCGCCGGATCGAAGATCTGCAGGGTGGCGATGCCGCCGATGCCGCACATCATCGGGTCCACCACGCCCTGGGTCAGGGCGCAGGCCAGCGTCGCATCCAGCGCATTGCCGCCGGCGGCCAGCATGGCGGCGCCGGCTTCCACCGCTTCCGGTTGCGGCGCGACGATCATGGCGCGGGGGGCAGGCAGTCTGCGGCTGGGGCGGGGCATGGCGGGCCTCCTCTTTCCTGAACCCCCGTAGCCTCCCCGCAATCATTCCTGGCGCCAAGCCCCACCGTGCGGCCTAAGCTGCGCCACCGGCTATTTCGGTTGGGCCGGTAGCCCGCGCATGGAGCAGCCTGCCAAGGCCGGCTCGAAGCGCCCGGCCCCGTGGCGCAGTGCCGCACCAGCGACGAGATGCAGCTGCTGGGCTGGAACTGCCCCCCTTCCTCCCGCTCGGCCGGCATTTCCAGCCGACCGTCCATCGGCGCAACTTGACCGGCGTGCCGAAGGGCCTTCCCCTGTTCTGGAACATTCGCCGCACCTGAGGAGATCCACGCCATGCGCCTGCTGCTCGCCGCCCTGTCGCATGAGACCAATACCTTCTCCCCGGTGCCGACGCCGCGCGAGCGCTTCTGCCGCACCGGCGGCGCCCTGCTCGAAGGCCAGGCCGCCATCGACTTCTACCGCAATACCGGCACCAGCCTCGGCGGCTTCCTGAAGGTGGCCGAGGAAGCCGGCGCCACGATCACCATGTCCATCGCCGCCCATGCGCCGCCCAGCGGCAAGGTGCAGGCCGCCGCCTACGAGGGCTTCTGCGACAGCATCTGCAGGGCGGTCGCGGCCGGCGGATATGACGGCATCCTGCTCGACCTGCATGGCGCCATGGTCGCCGAGGAGTTCGAGGATGGCGAGGGCGAGCTGCTGCGCCGCATCCGCGCCATCGATGCCGCCACGCCGATCGGCGTCGCCTATGACATGCATGCGAATATCCACGCCGCCATGGTCGAGGGCCCGGCGGTCACCGGCGGCTACCACACCTATCCGCATATCGATCAGGCCGAGACCGCCGAGCGCGTCGCCCGGGTGCTGCTGCGGGTGCTGCGCGGCGAGGTCAAACCCGCCACCGCCTGGGACCGGGCGCCGATGATCCCGCATGTCATGGCCCAGGGCACCCACGCCTTCCCCAACCGCGAGCTGCAGGCGCTATGCGCCGGGTGGGAGGCGAGCGGTCGGGCGCTCACCGCCAGCCTCTATGTCGGCTTCCCGCATGCCGATATCGAACAGGCCGGCCTCTCCGCCGTCGTCACCACCGACAACGACCCGGCCGATGCGGCGGCCATGGTCGCCGAGCTGATCGGCTTCGCCTGGAAGGCCCGGCAGGAATTCACCTTCCGGCCGGAGCCCCTGGCCGAGAGCGTCGCCCGCGCCGCCTCCGCCGGGGCTGCTCGCGGCACTTTGCCTGTGGTCCTGCTCGACCATTACGACAATTGCGCCTCCGGCGGCACCATGGACACCACCGAGGTGCTGGCCGAGATCCTCCGCCAGGGCCTGACCGATGTCGCCTTCTTCGGCATCTGCGACCCCGAGGCCGTGGCCGCCTGCCAGGCCGCAGGGGTGGGCGCCACCATCACCCTGGCGCTGGGCGGCAAGCTGCCGATGCCGGCCCTGCCGCGATCCTCCGCGCCGCTGACCGTCACCGGCCTGGTGAAAACCATCTCCGCCGGCAGCTTCGTCACCAAGGAGGGCCTTTCCCCCGGCCTCAAGGTCTTCATGGGGCCGACCGTGGTGCTCGATACCGGCACGGTCGAGATCGTGCTGGTGACGAAGCAGATCGAGCCGGTCTCGCCCGACATGTTCCGCATCCTCGGCATCGAGCCGCGCGACAAGCGCTATCTGGCGATCAAGAGCCGGGTGCATTGGCGGGCCGCGCTCGGGCCGCTGGCGCGCGAGATCGTCGAATGCGCCGGGGTCGGGGTCTGCACCTCGGATTATGGCCAGCTCACCTTCCGCAACCTGCGGCGGCCGATCTATCCGCTGGACCCCGGGGCGAATGGGCCGACCCTCTAGCCGGCGCCGCCCGACAGCCGCGGTCGAGCAGCACCGGCCTGCTTGCGGCCGATTGGAAAACAAACATATCTTCGCTGACGAGCGGGCCACCAAGGCCGGCCAGGGAGAAACGGGGCGTGGCAACGCGGCAGCGTCGAATCCACCACCAGGCCGGTCGGCATGGCTGAGTCGGTGCCGCTTCTGGAAGCCGCCGGCATCAGCCTGCGCTTCGGCGGCGTGCGCGCGCTGACCGATGTCTCATTCCAGGTGAATGCCGGCGAGGTCTTTTCCATCATCGGCCCGAACGGCGCCGGCAAGACTTCCATGGTCAATTGCATCTCCGGCCGCTACCGCCCGACCGCGGGCAGCATCCGCTTCGCCGGCGCCGATATCACCCGCCTGCCGACGCGCAAGCGCCCCGCCATCGGCATCGGCCGCACCTTCCAGAACCTGGCGCTGTTCGGCCACATGAGTGTGCTCGACAACATCATGGTCGGCCGCCACCATTTGCTGCGCCGCGGCTTCCTCCCCGGCATGCTCTATTGGTTCGGCGGCGCCCAGCGCGAGGAGATCGCGCATCGCCGCGAGGTCGAGGAGATCATCGATTTCCTCGAGATCCAGCATGTTCGGAAGGCTCCGGCCGGCACCTTGCCCTATGGCCTGCGCAAGCGCGTCGAGCTGGCCCGCGCCATCGCGCTCAAGCCCCGAATGATCCTGCTGGACGAGCCGATGGCAGGAATGAACCTCGAGGAAAAGGAGGACATGGCCCGCTACATCCTCGACCTCAACGAGGAATGGGGCATGACCGTGCTGATGATCGAGCACGACATGGGCGTGGTGATGGATATCTCGCACCGCGTCATGGTGCTGGATTTCGGCCGCAAGATCGCCGAGGGCACGCCGGCGGCCGTGCTGGCCGATCCGCATGTGCGCCGCGCCTATCTCGGCGAGGGGGATGAGGTGGTGAGCGACCCGGAAGCGGCCCTCGTGCCGTGACCGATACCCTGCCCAAGCTGCTCGCCCGCAATGCGCGGGACCACGCCAGCGAGGTCGCGCTGCGCGAGAAGCAATACGGCATCTGGCGCGCCTTCACCTGGACCGAGTATGAATCCCGCACCCGCGCCTTCGCGCTCGGCCTGCAAGGCCTCGGCCTCGGGGCCGGCGACGTGGTGGGCCTCATCGGCGACAACCGGCCCGATTGGGTGATGGGCGAAATCGCCGCGCATGCCATCGGCGCGCGCTCGCTCGGCATCTACCGCGACGCGCTGGACGACGAGGTCGCCTTCCTGCTGGAACACAGCGGCGCCAAGGCGGTGATCGCGGAAGACGAGGAGCAGGTGGACAAGCTGCTCGGCATGGGCGATCGCGCCCCCGGCCTGC
>JAQGIA010000104.1 GCA_028291445.1 Belnapia sp. | reverse complement strand
ATGCGGCCCGAGGCCGCGGCGGCGGTCGCTGCCTTGCGCCGCCTGGGCCTGTCCGTCGAACTGCTGTCGGGCGATGCCGAAGCCTCGGTCGCCGCCGCGGCCGGTTCGGCGGGCATCGAATCCTGGTTGGCCGGCGCGACGCCGGCCGGGAAGGCCGCGCGCATCGCGGATCTGGCCGCCTCCGGCCGCCGCGTCCTGATGGTGGGGGACGGGCTGAACGATGCCGGCGCGCTGGCCATGGCGCATGTCTCCGCCAGCCCCGCGGGTGCCACGGATCTGGCGCAGAGCGCTGCCGACCTGGTGTTGCAGGATCATGCCGGGCTTGCCGCCTTGCCGGATGCAATCATCCTGGCGCGTCGTTCGCAGCACTTGGCGCGGCAGAATATCGGCTTCAGCCTGGCCTATAATGCCGTGGCGGTACCCTGCGCCGTTGCAGGCCTGGCGACGCCGCTGATCGCGGCCCTGGTCATGGCCTCATCCTCCATCGCGGTCATCCTCAACGCGCTGCGCGCCGAACGGCCCGGGAGCGGCGGATGGACGCGCTGATCCTGCTCATTCCGCTGGCCCTGGGCCTGGGCTGCCTGGGCCTGGCCGGCTTCCTCTGGGCACTGGGCTCCCATCAGTACGACGACCTCGATGGTGCTGCCGCGCGCATCCTTTTCGACGACGACCAACCTGAAAGGCCGGCTCCGCCATGAGCTCGATCCGCATGTGTTTTTTGTTGTTCTCCGCCGGGCTCGCGCTGCTTGGCCTGTTCACCTCTGCCGGCGCGCAGGACACGCCGCTGGCGATTTTCGGCGGTGGGGTTTTCCTGTTCGGGGTGGCGTTCGGGTTCTCGCTCATCAAGCGTCACTACGACGAAGCGGAAGTGTGAGATCGGGGCGAGGTGGATCGCCACCGCGGCAGGCTGGGTGAACCGGCCGTGGGCGGCCGCCGGTTCGCCGCAATGGCAGATCGAGGCACTGCGGCGGCTGGAAATCCCCGAGGACATGCAGCGCCGGCACGGCTTCACCCCGCTCGGCGCGGCCGATGGCCGGGTGAAGACCGCCATCTTCAGCGGGAGTTCGGTGAAGATGTATCAATACGACACCCGTCGTGCCGCGCCTGAGGGCGATGGCGCGGCCCGGGCGAAGGCGCGCTGCGCCACGGCCGGTGGCGAGCGTAGCAACCTCGCCTATGGCTATGTCGCCGCCGGCTGAGGTGCGGCTCGCACCTCGGCCGTCACCCCAGCCCTGAGGACTGGATCAGCGACAGCAACTCCCGCCGCGTGTCGAAATTGTCGCGGAAGGCGCCCAGCATCCGGCTGGTGACCATGGTGACGCCGGTCTGGTGCACCCCGCGCGTGGTCATGCACTGGTGCGCGCTCTCGATCACCACCGCGACGCCGCGCGGCTGCAGCACGGTGTCGATGGTATTGGCGATCTGCGCCGTCAGCTTCTCCTGGATCTGCAGCCGCTTGGCATAGGCCTCCACCACCCGCGCCAGCTTGCTGATACCGACCACCCGCTTGGCCGGCAGGTAGGCGACGTGGCAATGGCCGATGATAGGCACCATGTGGTGCTCGCAATAGCTTTCCAGCCGGATGTTCTTCAGCAGCACGATCTCGTCGTAGCCCTCCACCTCGGCGAAGGTCCGCTCCAGCAGGGCCACCGGGTCGATGGCGTAGCCGGCGAAGAACTCTTCATAGGACCGCACCACGCGGGCGGGGGTATCGAGCAGCCCCTCGCGCGTCGGGTCTTCGCAGGCCCAGCGCAGCAGGGTGCGCACGGCGGCCTCGGCCTCGGCGCGGCTGGGCCGGCCCGGGGGCGGCGGGGCGGGGGATTCGGATGCAGGCATGGCGGTCCTCCTGGGCTCGTAACGCTGGCGCGGGCGGGCGTCCGAGGGCAGGCCTTCCGGCCGCCGCGCAGCATGATAGTGGCACGGAACGCCCCGGCATGCGCCCTAGCGCCGGCCCGCGTCTTGCCCGCCACGGCGGCGGCGCTGGCGAAGACCTCAAGCCTGGATACCATCGGCGTCGGTACCGCCGGCTGGAGGAGGTGGCCGATATGCGGTCCCTGTCGGCGCCGGTCTGTCTGTATCACTCCGCCGGCGCCAGCGCGGATGCTGGCCGCGGCTTCTTCCGGCCGAAGCCGTCCAGCGCCAGATAGACCACCGGCGTGGTGTAGAGCGTCAACAATTGCGACAGCAGCAGGCCGCCGATGATGGCGACTCCGAGCGGCTGGCGCAGCTCCGATCCGGCGCCCGAGGCCAGCGCCAGCGGCACCGCGCCGAAGACCGCGGCGAGCGTCGTCATCAGGATCGGGCGGAAGCGTTCGCGGCAGGCGGCGAGGATCGCCTCCATCCCGCCGATGCCCTCGGCGCGTTCGTGCTCCAGCGCGAAATCCACCAGCATGATGGCGTTCTTCTTCACGATGCCCATCAGCAGGATCACCCCGATCAGCGCGATGACGGTGAAGGGCGTGCCGGTGACGATCAGCGCCAGCAACGCGCCGATCCCCGCCGTCGGCAGAGTGGAAAGGATGGTGATGGGGTGCAGCAGATGCTCGTAGAGCACGCCCAGCACGATGTAGATGGTCAGCAGCGCCGCCAGGATCAGCATCGGCTGGTCGCGGGCGAAGGACTGGAAGGCGCGGGCATTGCCGGCGAATTCGGTGCGCATGCCGTCCGGCAGGCCGACCTCCCGCGCCGCCTGCTCGACCGCCGCCGCCGCCTGGCCGAGCGACATGCCCGGCGCCAGGTTGAAGGTCAGCGTCGCCGCCGGGAACTGCCCCTGGTGGGTGACCGCCAGCGGCGCGGTGCTGCGGCTCAGCCGCACCACGCTCGACAGCGGCACCTGGGCGCCGCCCGCCCCGGGCACGTAGATATCGTCCACCTGCTCCGGATACTGCTGCAACCCCGGCTCCAGCTCGAGGATCACCCGGTACTGGTTGCGGGCGCGGTAGATGATGGAGACCTGGCGCTGGGAGAAACCGTTGTTCAGCGCCGTGGCCACCGCCGAGACGCTGACGCCGAGCCGTGCCGCTGCCTGCCGGTCGATTTCGAGCCGGGTCACCAGTCCGGCCCGCTGCTGGTCGGAGGAGACGTCGGTGAGGCCGGGCACGGTGCGCAGCTTTTGCACCAGCACCTCCGCCCAGACCTCCAGCCCATCGAGGTCGGGCGAGAGCAGGACGAATTGGAATTGGGCATTCCCGGCCCGCCCGCCGATGCCGATATCCTGCACCGAGCGGAGAAAGACTTGCATGCCCGGCAGGCTGCCGAGCAGCCGTCGCAGCCGGTCGATCACCTGGTTGGCGGTGACGTTGCCGCGTTCGGCCAGCGGCTTCAGGCTGATGAAGAGCCGCCCCTGGCTCACCGAGGAATTGCCGCCGCCGCCGCCGACCGAGGAGGCGATGCCGGCCACCGCCGGGTCGCGCATCACCACCGCCACCACCCGTTCCTGCATCTGCTGCATGGATTGGAACGAGGTCTCGGGCGGGCCGCGGGTGGTGCCCATCACCAGGCCGGTGTCCTGGTCTGGGAAGAAGCCCTTTGGCACGATCATGTATAGCCAGACGGTCAGGCCGATCAGCCCGAGCGTCACCACCAGCATGATGCGGCGGAAGCGCAGCACATGGCGCAGCGACCAGAGGTAGCCGTTGGTCATCGCCTCCATGGCCGCATCCACCGCGCGGATGATGCGGCCTGGCCGATATGGCCCGGAGCGGGCGAGATGGGCGGCCATCATCGGCGTGAGGGTGAGCGAGACGACCCCGGATATGCCGACGGCGATGGCCAGCGTCGCCGAGAATTCGCGGAACAGCCGGCCGACGATGCCGCCCATGAACAGCAGCGGGATGAAGACCGCGATGAGCGAGACGGTGATGGAGACCACGGTGAAGCCGATCTGCTTCGCCCCTTCGAGGGCCGCCTGGAAGGGCTTCATGCCGCGTTCCATCAGCCGCGCCATGTTCTCGATCATGACGATGGCGTCGTCGACCACGAAGCCGACCGAGATGGTCAGCGCCATCAGCGAGAGGTTGTCGAGCGAGTAGCCGAGCAGCCACATCACCGCCAGCGTGCCCAGCAGCGACAGCGGCACCGATGCGGCGGCGGAGGCGACGGCGGAGGTGCGGCCGAGGAACAGCGCCACCACGCCGATGACCAGGGCGATCGAGATCAGCAGGGTCTGCTGCACCTCGTGCACGCTGGCGCGGATGGTCTCCGACCGGTCGCGGATGGTGCTGACGACGACGCCGCCCGGCAGCCAGCGCTGCAGCTGCGGCATGAGTTTCTGGATGCCGTCCACCACCTCGATGACATTGGCATCCGACTGCTTGAAGATGATCATCATCACCGCGGGCCGGCCATCGACCGAGCCGCCCTGGCGGCGATCCCGGACGTCGAGGTCGACCCGGGCGACGGAGTTGACCCGGACGATGGAGCCGTTGCTGGATTTGACGATGATCCGGCCGTAGTCCTCCGGCGTGTTCAGCCGGTCGTTCGCCATGATCGCGGCGGATTGATGGGTGCCGTCGATCAGCCCGGTCGCTTGCGTCACGTTGTTGTTGGCGATGGCCTGGCGCAGCGCCTCGAGCCCGACGCCGGCGGATTTGGCGGCGGCGGGGTTCACCGTGACGCGGATCGCCGGCTGCTCGGCGCCGGCGATCACCACCTGGGCGACGCCGGGGACCTGGGCGATGCGCGGCGCGACGACGCTGTCGGCGGCGTCATAGACCGCGCCGGGCGAGACGGTCCCGGCCGCCATCGACATAATGAGCACCGGCGCATCGCCCGGATTGGCCTTGCGGAAATTGGGCGGCGAGGGGAGGCCGGCGGGCAGGTCGCTGCCGGCCGCGTTGATCGCCGCCTGCACGTCCCGTGCGGCGCCCTCGACGCTGCGCGACAGGTCGAATTGCACGACGATGGAAGCGCTGCCGAGCGAGGAGGTGGAGGTCATCTCGGTCACCCCGGCGATGGCGCCGAGCCGGCGTTCCAGCGGGGCCGCGACCGAGGAGGACATGGTCGCCGGGTCGGCGCCCGGCTGGCTGGCGGAGACGACGATGGTGGGCAGGTCGACGCTGGGCAGCGGCGCCACCGGCAGGCTGAAATAGGCGACGAAGCCGGCGAGCGCGATGCCGATCGACAGCAGGGTGGTGGCGATCGGCCGGCGGATGAAGGGCTCGGAGATGGACACGGCTATTCGGCCGGCAGCGGCGGGGTGCGGCGGACCAGCCGGATGGCCTGGGCGCGCAGCCCCTCCATCGCCAGGTAGATCACCGGCGTGGTGTAGAGCGTGATCACCTGGCTGAGCAGCAGGCCGCCGACCACCGAGACGCCGAGCGGCAGGCGTAACTCGGAACCGGTGCCGCTTTCGAGCACCAGCGGCAGGGCGCCGAGCAGCGCCGCCAGCGTGGTCATCATGATCGGGCGGAAGCGCTTCAGGCAGGCTTCGATGATCGCCTCGCGCGGCGAGAGCCCGTGTTCGCGCTGCGCCTCCAGGGCGAAGTCGATCATCATGATGGCGTTCTTCTTGACGATGCCCATCAGCAGCACGATGCCGATGAGCCCGACTACGGACAGGTCGAGGCCGAACAGTTGCAGCGCCAACAGCGCGCCGATGCCGGCCGAGGGCAGGGTCGAGAGGATGGTGATCGGATGGATCACGATCTCGTACAGCACACCCAGCACGATATAGATGACGATGAGCGCGGCCAGGATCAGCCAGGGCACGCCGGCCAGCGAGCGCTTGAAATCCGAGGCATCGCCGGCGAAGCTGCCGCTGATGGTGTCCGGCATCCCGATCTCGACCTCGGCGGCGCGGATCGCCGCCACCGCTTCGCCGAGCGAGGCGCCATGCGCCAGGTCGAAGCCGATGGTGACAGCGGGGAACTGCCCCTGCTTGGTGACCGTCAGCGGCCCGGCGGCGCGGCCGATGCGGGCGAGCTGCGACAGCGGCACCTGCGCCGTGGCGGTGCTGGTCGCCGGCGTGCCCTGCACCGTCGCCTGCTGCCCGGCGGTGGCCGGCACCCGCAGCAGCCCGATCATCTCCGGGTCGTCGCGGATCTCGGGCGAGGCTTCCAGCACCACGCGGTACTGGTTGTTCTGGGCATAGATGGTGCTGATCTGGCGCTGGCCGAAGGCATCGTAGAGCACGTCGTCCACCGCCTGCATGGTGACCCCGAGGCGGCCGGCGAGGTCGCGGTCCACGTCCACCGTCACCCGTATCCCGCCGTCCCGCTGGTCCGAGGCGATGTCGCGCAGGATGGGCAGGGTGCCGAGCTTGGCCTCCAGCAGCGGCGCCCAGCGGCCGAGTTCCACCGCATCCGGGTTCATCAGCGTGTACTGGAACTGGGTGCTGCCGGGGCGGGAGCCGATCTGGATATCCTGCACCGCCTGGAGATGCACCACGACGCCGGTGAGCGCATCGAGCTTCGGCTGCAGCCGGGCGATGATGGCCCGCACATCGGCGACCCGCGCGTCGCGCGGTCGCAGCACCGCGCTGATGCGGCCGGTGTTCTGCGCCGAATTGACCACCCCGGCACCGACCACGGAGGCGACGCCGGTCACGTCGGGATCGGCCCGCACCACCTCGGCCACCATGGCCTGCAGGCTCGACATGCGGCCGAAGGAGACATCGTCCGGCGCCTCGACGGTCGCCACCAGTAGGCCGGTATCCTGCTGCGGCAGGAAGCCCTTCGGCATGGTCACGTACATCCAGACCGTGCCGGCCACGGTCAGGGTCGCCAGGACCAGCATCAGCCCTTCGTGCCGCAGCGCGACATGCAGGCTGCGGCCATAGGCATCGCGGCAGGCATCGAGGAAACGCTCGGTCGCCTGGCTCAGGCGGCCGGGTTGGGCGGCGGCGTGGGGGCGCAGCAGGTAGCCGCACATCATCGGCGTCAGGGTCAGCGAGACCACCATCGAAACCAGCACGGCGATGGTCAGCGTCAGGGCGAATTCCTGGAACAGCCGCCCTACCACCCCCGGCATGAACAGCAGCGGGATGAAGACGGCGATCAGCGAGACGGTCAGCGAGACCACGGTGAAGCCGATCTGCCGGGCGCCTTCGTAGGCGGCCTCGAGCGGCGGCTTCCCCTCCTCGATCAGCCGGACGATGTTCTCGATCATGACGATGGCGTCGTCGACCACGAAGCCGGTGGCGATGGTCAGCGCCATGAGCGACAGGTTGTCGAGCGAGAAGCCGCAGAGCGCCATGACGCCGAAGGTGCCGATGATCGACAGCGGCAGGGCGACGCCGGGGATGATGGTGGCGCGCAGGCTGCGTAGGAAGACGAAGATCACCGCGACCACCAGCACCACCGCCAGCGCCAGGGTGAACTGCACGTCGTGCACCGAGGCGCGGATGGTCTCGGTCCGGTCGGAGACCACGGCCAGCCGGGCGCCCTGCGGCAGGCCGCGCTGGAGCAGGGTGAGCTGGCCGCGGATCTCGGCCACGGTATTCACGATATTGGCGCCCGGCTGGCGCTGCACGTCGATCAGCACCGCCGGATGGCCGTCGTACCAGGCGCCGGTCAGGGTGTTCTCCAGATCCTGCACGGCGGTCGCCACGTCGCTCATCCGCACCGGGGCGCCGTTGCGCCAGGCGATGATCAGGCTGGCGAAATCCTCCGGCCGGGTGATCTGGTCATTGGCCATCACCGCGCTCGCCTGGCGCGGGCCGTCGACGCTGCCCTTCGGCGTATTCACGTTGCCGGCGGTGACCGCGGTCCGCACGTCCTCGAGCGAAAGCCCATAGGCGGCGAGCCGCACCGGATCGGCCTGCAACCGCACCGCCGGACGCATGTTGCCCTGCACCAGCACCCGGCCGACGCCGCTCACCTGGCTCAGCCGTTGGCCGAGCAAGGTGTCCGCCGCATCGGATAGCCGATAGATCGGCAGCGTCTCCGAGGTCAGCGCCAGGGTGATGATCGGCGGATCGGCCGGGTTCACCTTCGCATAGGTCGGCGGATAGGGCAGGTTGGCCGGCAGCGTGCCGCGCGCCGCGTTGATCGCCGCCTGCACGTCCTGCGCCGCATCGTCGATGTTGCGGCCGAGGTTGAACTGCATGGTGATGCGGCTGGTGGCCGGGCCACTGGTCGAGACGATGTCGGTCAGCCCGGCGATCTGCGCCAACTGGCGTTCGAGCGAGGCGGTGACCAATACCGCCACCGTCTCGGGCGAGGCGCCGGGCAGGCTGGTGGTGACCTCGATGGTGGGGAAATCCACTTCCGGCAAGGCCGAGACCGGCAGCCGCAGGTAGCCGAACAACCCGCACAGCAGCACCGCAAGCGAGAGCAGCGTGGTGGCGATGGGCCGGGCGATGAAGGGGGCGGAGATGTTCACGCCTCAGGGACCCGCGGCCGGCGCCGCTGCCCCCGGGCTGCCGGCATCCGCCGCCTGGCGCGGCCGTAGCCGCCGCTGCCCGGGCGCCGGCGCATTGGCCGGCGTCGCATCGTCGGTGGCGATCACCGCGGTGCCCTGGTTCAGCCGTAGCGCGCCGGAGGTGACGACCTTATCGCCCGGCTCGACGCCGCGCCGCACCACCGCCTCGCTGGCGGTCAGCACGCCGAGCTGGAGCGGGCGCTGCTCCACCGTCTGGTCGGGCTTCAGGATGAAGGCGAAGGCACCGTCGGGACCGCGCTGCACCGCGACCAGCGGCACCGTCACCGCATTCGGCACGGTGTCGATCCGCAGCCTGATCGTGACGAAGGCACCCGGCCAGAGCCGGCCATCCTCGTTGCCGAAGGTCGCCTTCAGCTTGATAGTGCCGGTGGTTGCATCGACCGCGCTGTCGATGGTGAGCAGCTCGCCCATGATCGGCTCGGCATTGCCCCCTTGGCCGCCACCCGCCGGACGCAACGCCTGGACCGGGACGGGGCCGCGCTGCAGGGCTTCCAGCACCCGGCCGATTTCCTGCTGCGGCAGGGTGAAGGTGGTGGCGATGGGCTGGAGCTGGGAGACGGTGACGATGCCGGTGGCGTCCCCCGAACGGAGCAGGTTGCCCTGGTCGACCAGCCGCAGCCCGACCCGGCCGCTGATCGGGGCGCGGATGGTGGTGAAGGACAGCTGGGTCCGGGCGCTGTCGATCAGCGCCTGGTCGGAGGCGACCACCGCCTCATACTGCGCCACGGTCGCGCGCTGGGTGTCCTGCTGCTGGCGGGAGACGCCCTCGGTGCGGGCCAGGGTGGTGTAGCGCTGGAGGTCCAGCCGGGCATTGGCCAGCAGCGCCTCGTCCTGCGCCTTCTTGGCGACGGCCTGGTCGAGCGCCGCCTGGTAGCTGCGCGGGTCGATCCGGGCCAGCACGTCGCCCTGCTTCACCATCTGGCCTTCGGTGAAGGCGATCTCGGTGAGCTGGCCATCGACCTGGGCGCGGATCGTGATGGTGTTGAAGGCCTGCACCGTGCCGATCGCATCCAGCATGATGGGCACGTCCTGCCGCTGCGCCGCAGCGACGGTCACCGGCACGGCGGCGCCACGGGCGCCACGCGTGCGCGGGCCCTCCGCCGTGGCCGTCCCTGCTTGGCGTCCCTGC
>JAQGIA010000035.1 GCA_028291445.1 Belnapia sp. | reverse complement strand
ATCAGCGCACCGGTACCTACGCCGCCGCCGGTCAGGGCGCCCACTCCGGCGACGGCACCTGCGCCGAGCAGGCCGCCCGAGACGGCGCGGTCGCCGGTGGAATAGCCGCAGGCGCCAAGCGTCAGGGCAGCAAGGGTCAGCATGGTCAGGCTGGTTTTGCGCATGGACGCGATCTCCCGTGTTGGAGCGGCTCCAACGCCGGGCCTTGCAAGCCGGTTGCGGGACACACCGCGGATGTGAATCGGTGGGGGACCGGACAGAAAGCTTGAGCCCCGGACGCGGGGGGGTTAATCCACCGCCTCCGCCAAAAGTCCCAGCGTCTGGTCCTGGCCCCTATCGGCCCCGGCGCCGCACGGCCCATGGCCCGATCTGGAAGGTTGCCTTCGCATGTTTTCTCGCCTGTTCGGCTTCCTCTCCGCCGACATGGCCATCGACCTCGGGACCGCGAATACGCTGGTCTACGTGAAGGGTCGGGGCATCGTGCTGAACGAGCCGAGCGTCGTCGCAATCGCCGATATCCGGGGCCGCAAGCAGGTTCTGGCGGTGGGCGAGGAGGCCAAGCTGATGCTGGGCCGCACGCCTGGCAACATCGCCGCCATCCGCCCGCTGCGGGACGGGGTCATCGCCGATTTCGAGGTGGCGGAGGAGATGATCAAGCATTTCATTCGCAAGGTGCACAACCGGCGGTCCTTCGCCTCGCCGCTGATTATCGTCTGCGTACCCTCCGGCTCCACCGCGGTCGAGCGCCGGGCCATCCAGGAATCGGCCGAGAGCGCCGGCGCCCGCAAGGTGCTGCTGATCGAGGAGCCGATGGCGGCCGCCATCGGCGCCGGTCTGCCGGTGACCGAGCCCTCTGGCTCGATGGTGGTCGATATCGGCGGCGGCACCACGGAAGTGGCGGTGATCTCGCTGGGCGGAATCGTCTATGCCCGCAGCGTCCGGGTCGGCGGCGACAAGATGGATGAGGCGATCATCCACTACATCCGACGCGCCTTCAATTTGCTGATCGGCGAAAGCAGCGCCGAGCGCATCAAGATGAGCGTCGGCGCCGCCGCCATGCCGAACGACAACGAGGATGGCCCGATCACCGAGGTGAAAGGCCGCGACCTGATGAACGGCGTCCCGCGCGAGGTCTTCGTCAGCCAGCGGCAGATCGCCGAGAGCCTGGCAGAGCCGGTCACCGCAATCGTCGAGGCGGTGAAGGTGGCGCTGGAGAATACCCCGCCCGAACTGGCCGCCGATATCGTCGACAAGGGCATCGTGCTGACCGGCGGCGGCGCCCTGCTGCACCGGCTGGACGAGGTGCTGCGGGCGGCCACCGGCCTGCCCGTCGTGGTGGCGGAGGAACCGCTCTCCTGCGTCGCACTCGGCACCGGAAGGGCGCTCGAGGAGATGAAACGGCTTCGTCATGTGCTGAGTTCGATGTATTGATGAGGCGATAGGCTTTTCGCCCGGAGGTTGCGTCCGGGTGTTCGGGAGGCGGCGTGATCCGACTCAGCATTCCACTCCGCCAAGCGCTGTCCCGCCTGTCGCTGCCCGTCCTCATCGCACTCGCCATCGGCACCATGCTGCTGGGCAAGGCGGATGCGCTGCTGGCAGAGCGCGCCCGGATGGCGCTGGCGGATCTGCTCACCCCGATCTGGGGCGCGCTGCAGCAGCCCGTCGCTGCGGTACGGGGCGCGGCACAGGAAGCCGCATCACTGATGAACCTGCGCAGCGAAAACAGCCGTTTGCGCGAGGAGAATGAGCGGCTGCGCCGCTGGCATGCGACGGCCTTGGCGCTGGAGGCCGAGAATGCCCTGCTGTCCCGCCAGCTCGCCTTCGTGCCGGATGCGGCACCGGCCTTCCAGACCGCCCGCGTGGTCGCCGATGGCGGCGGCATCTATGCGCGCGCCGTGCTGCTCGCGGCCGGCCCCAACCACAGCCTGCGCAAGGGCCAGATCGCGCTGGATGAGCGCGGCTTGGCCGGGCGGGTGACCGAGGTGGGCAGCCGCTCTGCCCGGGTCCTGCTGGCGACCGACATGAACAGCCGCATTCCGGTCACGCTCGAAGGCAGCCGGGCCCGGGCCATCATGGTCGGCACCAATGGCGCCCGGCCTCGGCTGCAGCATTGGCCGGAAGGCTCGATGCCGCGGGATGGCGACCGGGTGGTGACCAGTGCCGAAGCGGCCGCCTTCCCGGCCGGCCTGCCGGTCGGGGTGGTCCGCCTCTCGGAGGGTGGCGCGCCGGAGGTGGAGCTGTTCGCCCGGCTCGACCGGCTCGATATGCTGCGGCTGTTCGACTATGGGCTGGGCGGGATCCTGCCGCCGGAAGCGGTGGCGCGGCCCGAGCCACGGCCACGGCGCTAGCAGCCATGAAGAAGGGCCGCCCCGCCCCGGCCATGGGCGCTTTGCGGCAGGTGGATGCCCTGGCGCGCGGGGCCTTTCCCACCGCCTCCATCGCCCTGCTGCTGGTGCTTGCCGCGGTGCCGGTGGGCCTGCCGGGGCTGATCCCGGCGGTGGCGCTGCCCTGCGTCTTCTTCTGGTCGGTTTTCCGGCCCGCCGCCCTGCCGCCGCCCGCCGTCTTCGGTCTCGGCCTGCTCCAGGATCTGCTGACCGGAGCCCCGGTCGGCGCCGGCGTGCTGACCCTGCTGGTGGTCGGCGGCCTCGCCACCCGTTGGCGGCCCTTTCTCGCACTGTATTCCTTTC
>JAQGIA010000671.1 GCA_028291445.1 Belnapia sp. | reverse complement strand
TTGCGGCCCGTGGCGCCGTACCGGTGGCGCTGTAGCATGCGCACGGCCGCTTGACGCCGGGCGGCAAGGCGCGGTTTAGCCGTACCGGTTGCAAAGCGAGTCCTGGCATGACCGAAACGCCCCCCGCGCCCAAGGCCACTGCCCCCAACGCCATCGCAGCCGTCAGCGAGGCCCGGCAATGGGACCGGCTGATGGCCATGGCGAAGCTCGGCGCCTTCCGTGGCGTGGATGGCTCCGAGGGGGTGAACCGCGCCTGCCTCACCCCGCTCGACCGGGAGGCCCGGCGCCTGCTCATCGGCTGGGCCACCGCCATCGGCCTGGCGCCCTCGATCGACGCGCTGGGCAACCTGTTCCTGCGGCACGAGGGGACGGAGCCCGGCTTGGCGCCGGTGCTGGCCGGCAGCCACATGGACAGCCAGCCGGCCGGTGGCCGCTTCGACGGCATCTGGGGCGTGCTGGCGGCGCTGGAAGCGGTGCAGGCCCTGCGCGAGGCCGGCATCGCCACCCGCCGGCCGATCGAGGTGGTCGCCTGGACCAACGAGGAGGGCGGCCGCTTCGCCCCCGGCTGCATGGGCAGCATGGCCTATGCCGGCAACAGCCCGGCCGATGCCTGGGATGCGGTCGTGGATGGCGAGGGCATCCGCTTCGGCGATGCGCTGCGCGAGCATCTGGCAGCCGAGGCCGACCTGCCGCGCCGCCCGCTCGGCGTGGTCGGGGGGCAGGCGCCGCATGCCTATGTCGAATGCCATATCGAGCAGGGACCGCGGCTGGAGACCGAGGGCCAGGATATCGGCATCGTCACCGGCATCCAGGGCAGCCGCTGGTTCCTGGTGGAATTGCTCGGCGCCAGCGCCCATGCCGGAACCGCTCCGCTGTCGCTGCGGAAGGATGCGGTGCAGGACATGGTCCGCGCCATCGCCGCGCTGAACGCGCTGATGGACGACCCGACCGACGTGCTGCGCTTCACCGTGGCGCGGATCGAGGTCTATCCCAACAGCTCGAACAGCGTGGCGGAGCGGGTGCGCTTCACCATCGACTTCCGCCACCCCGCCGCCAAGGTGCTGCTGGACCGCGGCGGCCGGATCGAGCCGACCATCCGCGCCGCCGTGCGGCATTGCGCGGTTACGGTGACCGAGCGCTTCCATGCCCTTCCGGTGGAATTCGACCCTATGGTGACCGAGGCGGTGGCCCGCGCCGCTACGGCGCAGGGGCTCCGCGCGCTGCGGATGCCCTCCGGCGCCTTCCACGATGCCCAATTCATGGTGCCGCTCTGCCCGAGCGGGATGATCTTCATCCCCAGCCGCCACGGCATCAGCCACAACCCGGCGGAGTATTCCTCGCCGGAGCAGGTGGCGAAGGGCGCCAGGGTGCTGGCCCAGGTGCTGGCGGAACTGGCGGACCTGGCAGAACTGGCCGAAGGCTGACGGCGAGGGCGGCTCAGCCGGCGGCCGGCAGCTCCAGGGTCGCGCCGAAGGGCAGGGTGGTGAATTCGCCCGGCGCCAGCCCGGCCGCCGCGCTCGCCTCGGCCAGCCAGCGCTCCGGCTCGTCGATCGCCTCGTCGGTCAGGCCGAAGAAGGTGCCGAAGTGCATGCCGATGCTGCGCCGGGCACCCAGCACCCGATGCGCCTCGACCGCCTCGCCGGGGTCCATGTGCTGGGTGCGCATGAACCAGCGCGGCTGGTAGGCACCGATCGGCAAAAGGGCGAGGTCGATCCGTGGGAAGGCGCGGGCGATCTCGGCGAAATGCGGGCACCAGCCGCTGTCGCCGGCGAAATACACCGTCCCGCCGTTCCCATGCTCCCCTTTGGGCGCCTCGATGACGAAGCCGCCCCATAGGCTGCGGTTACGGTCGAAGGGGGTGCGGGCGGAGAAATGCTGGGCCGGGACATAGGTGACCCGCAGGCCGGCGGCCTCGGTCGATTGCCACCAATCCAGCTCCGGCACGTCACGGAGCCCGGCCTTGGCCAGGTGCCGGGCGTTGCCGAGCCCGGTGACGGTGGGGGGCGCCCAGCGCCGCCGCACCTTCCGCAACGTCTTCAGGTCCATGTGGTCGGAGTGGTTGTGGCTGACCAGCAGCAGGTCCACCCCCGGCAGCGCGTCCAGCGGCTGGCCCGGGGCGCGGACCCGGTGCGGCCCGGCGAAGCGCAGCGGGCTGGCGCGCGGCGACCAGACGGGGTCGATCAGCACGCTGCGGCCGCCGAGCTGGATCAGGAAGCTGGCATGGCCGATGAAGGTGGCGGCGATCCGCCCGGCGGGCACCCGGGCCGGCGGCGGCCGCGGCGGGTCCGCCACCCATTCGGGCCAGGGCGTCGGCTTGTTGCGGCGGCGCCAGCGCCAGACATCGACCAGCGACTTGCCGGTGCGGTCGTGGACGTTGTGGAAGACCCGGCCATCCCAGTGGTCGGTCCGCGGGGTCACCGGACCCATGCGCCGGCGGTCACTTGCAGTCGAGGACCCGGAGGTCATAGACCGGGTGCTCCAGCATGCTGACGCCCGGCGCATTGGCGAACATCCAGCCGCGGAACACCTCCTGGAAGCCGCTGGCACGCCGGCCGTCGCTCACCTCGAGGAAGGCGGCGGCATCCGGCACCTCATCCGGTGGGCGGGCGTTGCAGGCGGTGACGCGGATGGTGAGGGCGCCGAACTGGGTCGCTTGGCCGACCGGCGCCCGCAGCACCGAAATCCGCGCGGTGACCTTGTCGAGCAATTGCAGCTCGGCCTGCTGCTTGGGGACCCAATCTGCGGCGCCTTGGGCCAAGGCCGAGACAGGCAGCAGGGCCAGCGACGCCAGCAACGCCAGGGCCAGCCTCACGGCGCCGGCCGCTTCGGGCTGGGCAGCCCGGCGACCAGCTCGCCCAGGATCCGCCGCATCGCCGCCTCGTCGACGCCCATGAGCACCGCATCCTCGAAGGCGTCGCGCATCACCTGCGCCAGCTCGGCGTGGTTCTCGGCCAGCACCTTCAGCTTCTCCCGGCAGGAAACCGGGTTGCCATCGGCGCCCGGCCAGACCGGTGGAGTATTGGCCGGCGCGTTCATCGCGGCGCGGCGGGTGCCGGAGCGGGCGAGGCCGGCGAGGAACCGGCCGGGGCGGCGGCAGGTGCGGCCTCGCCGCCGGCGGGTTGCTGGGCGCTGTTCATCTGGGTGACCGAGAAGATGAAGCGCCCGAGCAGGGATTCCAGGCTGACCGAGCCCTGGGTCTCGGTGATCCGCGCATTGTCGGCGAGAAAGCGGTCGCTGCCACCGGGGACCAGCGAAACGTACTTGCCGCCCAGCAGCCCCTCGGAAGTGATCTCGGCGGAGGTATCGGTTGGCAGGTGCAGGCTGCGGTCGACCCGCAAGGTCAGCACGGCCGAGAAGCTGGCCGGGTCGATCCGGCTATCGGTCACGCTGCCGACCTTGACGCCGGCGATACGGACGTCGGCGCCGTTCGATAGCCCGTCGATCTTGTCGAATTGCGCGGTGAGCTGGATGCCGTCGGCATTCGAGGCGCCGCGGCCGCTGTGCAGCACGGCATAGGCCAGGAACCCGGCCGCGGCGGCGAGCACGACGCCGCCGGTGGCGACCTCGGCGAGGCTACGTCCCTTCACGGCGGTCAGGCGCCGGGCGTCCAGGCTTCGTAGTCGCCGCCGGTGACCGGCCGCTTGCCGCCCACGTAGTCGTGCCCGGCCGGCCGGTAGGCATGGGCGGTGCCGGTCAGGTTCGGCCGGTGTTCCTGCTGCCAGGGATAGCGCTTGGTCTCGGACAGCGGCTCGGGCACCGTATGATGCAGCCAGGCATGCCATTCGGGCGGCACCACGGTCGGGTCCTTGCCCTTGACGAAGATCGCCCAGCGCCGGGTCCGGTTGTAGACCGGCTGCTTCGCCCGGCTTTCGTAATAGATCGTGCCGAAGCGATCCGTCCCGACCTTGCGGCCGGAGAGCGAGGAGGTGAGACGCAGCAGGAAGGACATGGGGCCGGAAGGACTCCTGGGGGGCCACGGCAGAGCCAGGGCGAGCGGACAATCGCATAAGGGATGCTGCGGTGCAAAGGTCACGCTGTAACGCATCCATCCACAGGATGTTGCGGTCCTTACGCCGAATTACCACCAGATGCGGCTTCACGCTGGCCGCGGGCCGCCGTAGCATCCGGCCATGGCATTGCTCGACGGCACTCTGTGGGAAGGCATCGCGCTGCGGCGGATGCGCGCGGCGGCGGATCCGGATGCGCCGCCGCGTGCGGTC
>JAQGIA010000098.1 GCA_028291445.1 Belnapia sp. | reverse complement strand
TCATCAAGATGACCACCGGCTTCGTGCAGGACGGGCCGCGCAGCATCTCGGCCGGTTGACGCTCGGCGACAGCACCGACACGATCCCCCTCGGCCAGGCCGGCAACACGGCCGCCGGGGGGAAACATCAATGAGTTTGCAACGGCGCGCCCTGCTGGGTGCCATCGCCGCCACGCCCGCCCTCCAGGCCGCCCGCGGCCAGACCGCGGCGCGCTTCCCGGAACGGCCGGTGCGCTTCGTCGTCGCCTATGCCGCGGGTGGTGCCGCCGACAACCAGAACCGTCTGGTGGCGCAGAAGCTGTCGGAATCCTGGGGCAAGCCGGTCGTCGTCGAGAACAAGCCCGGCGGCAATACGCTGATCGCTACCGAGACCGTCATGCGGGCCCCGGCCGATGGCCATACCCTGCTCAGCGTCTCGCTGCCCTTCGGCCTGAACCCGCTGATGTTCGACCGGCTGCCCTATGACCCGTTCCGCGACTTCACGCCGGTGGCGCTGATCTCGACCATCCCGAATATCCTGGTGGTGCATCCGGATTTCCCGGCGCGGAACGTCCAGGAATTCGTGGCCTATGCGAAGGCCAATCCGGGCAAGGTCGCGGTCGCCCATACCGGCATCGGCGCCATCACCCACCTGTCCGGCGAATTGCTCTACGACCGCGCGGGGATCGAGGTGACCACCATCGCCTATGGCGGCAGCGCACCGGCGCATGTGGACGTGCTCTCGGGCCGGGTTCCGGCAATGTTCGACAGCTCCATGCTGCCGCATATCGCCGCCGGACGGGTGCGGGCGCTCGGCGTCACCTCCCGGGACCGGGTCGCGCTGCTGCCGGAGATCCCCAGCATCGCCGAGCAGGGCTTCCCGGATTTCGACGCCGCCGCCTTCTACGGGCTGGTGGCACCGAAGGGCACGCCGCCCGAGGTGGTGGAGAAGCTCGCCGCCGATATCCGCGGCGCGCTGCGCCAGGCCGATGTACGGGAGAAGATGCGGGCCCTGACCTTCGTGCCGGGGGATACCACCCCGGCGCAATTCACGGATTTCATCCGCAACGAGGTCTCGCTCTGGGGCGACTTGGTCAAGCGCCGCAACATCCGCCCCGATAGCTGAGGCGCGACCCGGGACCGGTGGGTGGCCGCGCCGGCTGGGTCAGACGGCGCTCGACCAATCCGCCGGGACGTAGCGGTAGCCGCTGCCATCCTTGGTGAAATAGCCATTGGCCGGGAAGGGGAAGTGGTAGCCGGTGGTGCGGATGCGGTCCGTCGCCACCATGTCCAGCACCTTGCGCCGGGTCGCCTCGGCGGCATCCGCATCGAAGTCGAAGACCGCGTGATAGCCGGGGCGTGCGGCGAACAGCTCGGGGCGATTGGTCACATCGGCCAGGAAGATCGCCTGGGCCCCGCCGTCGGCGATCCGGTAGATGGTATGGCCCGGGGTATGGCCGAAGGCATCGATCGCGGTGATGCCCGGGACCGGCTCGGCTCCCGCCTTGATGCGGGTGATCCTGTTCGCATAGGGCGCGAGGCGCCGGGCGCTATTGGCGAAATTGCCGCGCTGACCCTCAGGGCTGCGGCTTTCGTTGGCGGCGTCGCCGAACCAGGCGATCTCGGTTTCCGGCAGGAAGATTTCGGCATTCGGGAAGGCCGCGGCATTGGCGGCATTCAGCAGGCCATTCACGTGGTCGCCGTGGAAATGGCTGAGGATGACCGCATCCACCTCGGCCGGATCGATCCCGGCTGCGGCCATGTTGGCGATCATCTTGCCATTGGTCGCGGTCGCCGGCGTCACCCCGTTGCCGCTGTCGAAGGCCACCAGCTTGGTCGGGGTCTGCACGAAGGTGACGGTGAAGGGGATGCGGAAGCTGTCGGTCGGCAGGAATTGCGCGGCCAGCACCGCCTGCACATCGGCCAGCGGCGCATTGCGCACGAAGGATTCGATCGGCCGGGTGAGGGACCCGTCATGCACCGTGGTGACGGTGAAGCCGCCGACCTTGAAGCGGTAGAAGCCGGGCGCCTGGGCGGCAGGCGCCGCCGGTGCCGGCTGGGCCGCCGCGGGGCGCAACAGGCCAGGTGCGGCAAGGGCGCTGGCGAGGCCGGCCAGGGCAAGTCGGCGGCTCGGTATCAGGTTCATGGCGGCGTCCCTTGCTGGCTTCCCTGGTATTGGTGGGGAAGGTGCCGCCACAATCAAGTCATTCCGCCTGGATTCATTGGGCAGGCAAGGCGTTCCGCCCGGGTTCAACGGGCGAAGGCGACCACCGCCTCCAGATGCGGCGACCAGAGGAACTGGTCCACCGGCGTCGCCGCGGTGACCCGGTAGCCGGCCGCATGCAACGCCTTGGCGTCCTTGGCCAGAGCGCCGGGGTTGCAGGAGACGTAGATGATGCTGGGCACCCCGGCGCGGGCCAGGCAGCTGACCTGCTCGGCCGCGCCCGCATAGGGCGGGTCCAGCACCACGGCGGCGAATTCCTTCAGCTCGGGCCCGGCCAGTGGCTGGCGGTCCAGGTCGCGCTTCACCGGCTTCACCCGCACGCCGGCCTTGCCGGCGGCGGTGGCCAGGGCCGCTACCGCATCGGGCAGGCTTTCGAAGGCGGTCACCCGGCCACGCGCCGCCAACGGGATGCTGAGCGTGCCGATCCCGGCATAGAGATCGGCGATGGCTGCCCGGCCGGGCAGCTTCTGCGGCAGCCCAGCCAGCATGGCGGCGATGATCGCCGCCTCGCCGGGAGCACTGGCCTGGAGGAAGGCGCCGGGGGCCGGCACCACCTCGACGCCCGAGAGCAGGTGCCGCACCGCGCCGAGCTGTGCCGCGACCTCGGCCCCGGCGCCCTTGCCGGCACAGGCGATGCGCGGGATGCCGACGCTGGTCGCC
>JAQGIA010000653.1 GCA_028291445.1 Belnapia sp. | reverse complement strand
CTGTCGGGCACGCCGCGCCGGGTCGGTGGCCAGCGTCGCCAGCGCCTCGGCCAGCGGCGCGACGCTGGCCGGCGGCACCAGAGCACCGGTCTGGCCCGGCCCCACCATCTCGCGCGAGCCGCGGATATCGGTCGCCACCACCGGCAGGCCGCTCAGCATGGCCTCGATGATCGACATCGGCAGGCCCTCGAAATGGCTGGGCAGGGTGAAGACATCCGCCGCGGCCAGCACCCGGGCCACGTCGTGCCGATAGCCCAGCCGGCGGAGACGTGGGCCAAGCACCGCGGCGGCGCGGGCAAAATCCGGCTCGAGATCGGCGCCGTGGTCCGAAGCGAGGCGCTCGCCGACCACCCAGAGATGCGCCCCGGGCACCGCCTCCATTGCCCGCAGCAGCTCGGGATAGCCCTTGTGCCGCACCAGGCGGGAGACGGCGACGATGACGCAATCGCCCGCCGGCACGCCGAATTCGGCGCGCAGCGTGGCGCGGGCGGCGGGATCGGGGTGGAAGATGGCCGGGTCGCGGCCGTTCAGCACGGCGGTCGCGCCGGGGTGGATGCCGAGGCGCCGGGCATCGGCGGCCTCCTCGGCGCTGACGGTCAGGTAGGTATCGGTCATCCGCCCGGCCGCCCATTCGAGGCCGAGCGACAGGCCGCGCCGCCACAGCGGGCCGGGCTGGTTGAACAGGAAGCCGTGACAGGTATAGGCGACGCTGGGCACCTTGGCGGCGCGGGCGGCGGCGCGGGCCAGCAACCCGCTGATCGGCATGTGGGCATGCACCAGGTCGAAGCGCTCGGTGCGGAACAGGTCGCGCAGGGCGGTGAAGCAGCGGGCCTGGGCGGCCGGGTTCAGGCTGCGCGCCATGGGCATGGGAATGCAGCGGAAGCCCTCGGCGCGCGGGAGGTCGAGCAACGGCCCCTCGGCGCAGATCCCCACCACCTCGTGCCCGCGGTCACGGGCACCGCGCATCAGCGGCAGCAGGAAGTGCCGCAGCGAGAAATCGACGTTGGTGACCTGGGCTATTTTCAGGGTGGCGATCTTCCGGGGGCAATCTTCCGGGAGCGATCTTCCGGGGCGGCTCAGGCTTCCGCCGCCTCGCCCGGCGTGGCCGCCGTCACCCGGGTGATCGCCCATTGCACGGTATCGGCGCCGGCCTCGGCGACCAGCAGCACCTGGCTGTTCCGCCGCAGCTCGCCGCCCAGGTAGAGGCTGTCCTCCAGGCTCACCACGGCGCCCTTGGCACGCAGTTGCCAGCCCTGGCCCGAGGGGAGCCGCAGCAGCACCACCTGCTCATCCTGCTGCGAGCTGGCGGTAACGCCGGGATGCAGGTGGAAGCGCAGCACGAAGCCGGGCGGCCGGGCGCCGGCCTCGGCCATCTCGATGATGTCCTCGCCGCGCAGGTCGTCGCCGGTCTCGGCCAGGTACAGCCGGCGGCGATGGACCGCGCCGAAGGGCTTGCGCCAGCCGTCGTGGCTGCTTTCCAGCCATTGCGCGCCATTGGCCTCGTGGCGTTCCTGCTCCACCCGCTCCGGCCGGCGGCCGAGCCCTTCCTCCTTCAGCTCGCTGCTGTTGGTATCGGCCAGGATCAGCGTGGAATGGGCGGCCGTCGCCCGCAGCGCATCGCGCCATTCTGCTGGCGCGCCAGGGGCAGCGCCGCAATTGACGATCAGCCGGTCGCGGCCGACCGACATCTCGAAGCTCAGCGAGCCGGCATGGGCATGGCGGTCGGCGCCGCGCGGCAGGCCGGTGGCGGCATCCTTCGCCCGGGCCGGCGGTGGCGCCGCGGCATCGGCGATGACCAGGGTGCGGCCGGCCTGGAGGCGGTGGAAGCCGCTTTCCTCCAGCAGCATCGGCGCCCGGCCGCGGGCCTGGCCCTGGGTCAGCACCAGGTCGACCAGCCCGGCCCCGTCCTCGCGCGTGCCGTTGAACTGGGCGAGCCCGCCGTCGCCGTGGCGGAACAGCCGCAGCGCCTGGCCGGCGCGCTCCAGCACGGTCGCCAGCAGGCCGGGCGGGTTGATCCCGGCACCGTTCAGCAGGTTGCGGATTTCGATCAGATCCTGCAGCGCCAGCAATTGCTGCTGGGGAGAGCGCTCGACATGCCCGCCATCGGGGTGGAATTGGCGTTCCAGCTCACCGGGCAGGAAGCGCAGCGCCCGGGTCATCCAGGCCTCATCCTCCAGCGCCACGGCGGCGGCGATGGCGCCCTTCAGGGTGACCAGCGCGCCGCGGTGCATGGCTTCCGCCGGCAGCGCGGAGACCACGCCGCGAGCATCCTGGGCGAGGCGGATCAGCAGGCGCTTGCGGAAAGCGTCCTCGGCAGTGGCCGCCAGGAAGTCCCACTGGCCGAGCCAGGCGGAGACGCGGGCGGCGGCCACTTCCGGGGCCTGGGCCAGTTCCTCGTCGGCACCGCGGCCGAGCCAATCCTCGGCCAGGTCGCGGGCGCGGGTGCGGGCGGCATCGGTGCCGAGCGCACGGAGGTCGCGCAGCCAGGCGAAGCCATGCGCCGCGGCACGCCAGGCGATCGGACCGGCCTCGGGACCCCAGCCGGAGACGGCCTCGGGCGAGGAATTGAGCTGGTGGGTGGTGCCGAAGCTCTCAAATTCGCCGCCCATGAGCCGGGCGCCGCGTGCCGCATCGCCGGGCCAAAGGTCGCGGAAGGCCCGGGCGGGCGCGTCCGGAACCCGGACCGGGCGCAGGCCCGATATGAAACGCCTTGTGCCGCGGATGATGTCGCGCATCAGGCAGGACCTTTGGCGTGGGGCGATGAAGCGGTCTCGTCGGGACCGCGAAGGGCGGCGATGGCGGCGGCATAATCCGGCGCGCCGAAGACCGCGGTGCCGGCGACCAGCACGTCGGCCCCGGCCGCGATGCAGCGCGGCGCGGTCGCCACGGTGACCCCGCCATCGACCTGCAACGCGATCGGCTGGCCGCCGGCCGCGACATGGGCGTCGATCATCCGCCGCAGCGCGGCGATCTTGCCGAGCTGGCTGCCGAGAAAGGATTGCCCACCGAAGCCGGGATTGACCGACATCACCAGGATCAGGTCGCAGAGGTCGAGGACGTTCTCCACCACCGAAACGGGCGTCGCCGGGTTGAGTACCACACCGGCCTGTTTGCCCAGGGCCCGGATGGTCTGCAAGCTGCGATGCAGATGCGCACCGGCTTCCGGGTGCAGGCTGATGATATCCGCGCCGGCGGCGGCGAAGGCCTCCAGGTACGGATCGGCCGGGGTGATCATCAGGTGGACGTCGAAGGGCATGGTGGTGTGCCGGCGCAGCGCCTTCACCACCACCGGGCCGAAGCTGATGTTCGGGACGAAATGGCCGTCCATGACGTCGAGATGGAGCCAATCCGCACCCGCGGCGGCGATGGCGCGCGTCTCCTCGCCGAGGCGGGCGAAATCGGCGGCGAGGAGGGAGGGGGCGATCCGGACGGGACGGGGTTGCATCCGGCCGGTTCTAGCGGCGTGGGGCTACGGCGGGCAAGGCGGTCGCCGGGGCTTCGACCGGGCCTGCATCATGCAAGAAGCAGAAAGTTGCTTATTCGCATCGATATGCGCGCCATAGGCGAATTACTTTCTTAGATCCGCCGCCAGCGGGCGATGAAGAAGCCGTCCATGCCGCCCTGCTCAGCCCAGAAATCCGGCCGGGTCCGCAGCGCGCCGCCGGCGATGATGGCATGGGCCAGGCTGGGCACTTCCTCGGGCCGCACCGGGTAGGGGCGGAGCCCGGGCAGCACGGTGGCGAGATGCGCCTCGCCCTCCTCCGGCTGGAGCGAGCAGGTGGCGAAGACCAGCCGGCCGCCGGGCGCCACCCGTTGCGCCGCGGCGGCCAGCAGCCTGGCCTGCAGTTCGGCCATGGGCGCGATGTCGCGGAAACGCTTGAGGTAGGGCACGTCCGGATGGCGGCGGATGGTGCCGGTGGCGCTGCAGGGGGCATCCAGCAGCACCGCGTCGAACAGCGCGCCACCGGCATCCCAGGTCGTGGCATCGGCTTCCACCACGTCGGCGGCCATATGCAGCCGGGCGAGGTTCTCCCGCAGCCGGGCGGCGCGCTTGGGGTCGCGTTCCACCGCCACCACCCGGCCGCCGGCGGCGACCAGCTGGGCGGTCTTGCCACCGGGGGCGGCGCAGAGGTCGAGCACGCTCTCGCCGGGCTTCACCGCCAGCAGCCGGGCCGGCAGGGTGGCGGCGGCATCCTGGACCCAGAAGCTACCCTCGGCGAAGCCGGGGAGGCCGGTCACATGCGTCCCGGCGGGGTAGCGCCAACTGCCATTGGGCAATTCGGTGCCGCCCTCGGGGGGCGCCGCACCCGGGGCCAGGGACAGGTCGAGCGGCGCCTCGCTGCGATGCGCCGCGGCGACCGCGCGCACCGCCGTTCCATAGGCGCCGTGCCAAGTGGACCAGAGCCAGGGCGGGGTATCGAGCCGCTCGGCATCCAGCCCCTCCAGCGCGGCGGGGCCGGCTTCCGCCACCCGGCGCAGCACCGCATTGGCCAGGCCGGCGAAGGGCTTCGGCACCAGGGTGACGCTGCTCGCCACCGCCGCATGGGCCGGGGTGCCGAGCAGCAGCAGCTCCGCCGTGCCCATCCGCAGCGCCTGGCGGACCTCGCCCGGCGGCTCCCGCCGCAGGAATGGCTCCAGCACCGCATCCAGCGACCCGGCCCGGCGCAACACGGCGGCGGCGATGCGGTGGGCGGCGGCCTTGTCTCGGGGGGCGATGCCGCCGGGCAGCGCATCGAGCGCCTCCTCCAGCGGGCGGTGGCGGGTGATCACCGCCTCCAGCACGGACAGGGCGGCGCGGCGGGTGGGGGAGCCGATATGGGAGGACATGCGCGGCGGTTTATGGCCCCCGCCACCCTCGCTTACCAGGGGCGCCGCGTGCTAGAGCGCAATCCGTTCGAAAGGCTCCACGGAATGCGCTCTAGCCTATTGTCCTGGCGGGCAAATTATCCCTGCCGGATGATTTCATCCGCGCCGGGTCCGCGCTAGTGCGCCACGCCATTCCTATCTCGGCCAATGCCAGCCCCGACCGTTCCTTCGGCATCCTGCCGGAGGCGCTGCAGCGTCGGCCGAAGTCGTTCCTCACCCTGCTGTGCCTGCTGCTCTGGCTGCCCGGCTTCTTCACCCTGCCGGCGACCGACCGGGACGAGGCGCGCTTCGCCCAGGCCAGCCGGCAGATGGTCGAGAGCGGCGACTACATCCGCATCCGCTTCGGCGAGGAGGAGCGCAACAAGAAGCCGGCCGGCATCCACTGGCTGCAGGCCGCCTCGGTGCAGGTGCTGGAAGCGGCCCGGCTCGGGAACCGGGACCAGATCTGGGCCTATCGGGTGCCCAGCCTGCTCGGCGCGCTGCTGGCGGTGCTGGCGACCTTCCATTGGGGCCGCGGCCTGGTCGGGCGGCGGGCGGCGCTGCTCGGGGCGGCGATGCTCGCCTCCTCCCTGGTGCTGGTGGCGGAGGTGCATATCGCCAAGACGGATGCGGCGCTGCTCGCCTGCGTCACCGCCGCCATGGGGCTGTTCGGCGCCGCCTATCTGCGGCCGGACACCTTCTCGGCCCGGCAGGCGGCGGGGTTCTGGCTGCTGCTCGGCCTCGGCGTGCTGCTGAAGGGGCCGATCGGGCCGATGGTGCCGCTGCTGACCGGCATCACCCTGGCGGTGATCGACAAGGGCAAGCCGCGCGGCCTGGCCTGGCTCGGCGCGCTCCGGCCGGGCTGGGGCCTGCCGCTGATGGTCGCCGCCGCGGCGCCCTGGTTCGTCGCCATCGGCATCGCCACCGAGGGCCGCTTCTTCGAGCAGGCGGTCGGCGGCGACATGCTCTCCAAGATCGGCTCGGGCGAGGAGAAGCATTGGGGGCCGCCCGGCTTCTACCTGCTGAGCTTCGGCATCGCCGCCTTCCCCGGCGCCTGGATCGTGCTCTGCGCCCTGCCGCAGGCCTGGGCCGACCGGCTGAACCCGCCGGTACGCTTCCTGCTGGCCTGGGTAGTGCCCTCCTGGCTGGTCTTCGAGGCGGTGCAGACCAAGCTGCCGCATTATACCCTGCCGCTGTTCCCCGCGCTGATGCTGCTCGGCGCCGCCTGGGCGATGGACCCGGTGCGGCAGTTGCCGCCGCGCTGGTGGCGCTGGGCCGCGGTGGCCACGCTGGTGGGGGTCGCCGCCGGCCTCGGCATCGCGGCGCAGGGGGTATCCTTCTACCTGCTGCGCGGCCCGATGCTGGCCGCCCTGCTGCTGGTCCTGGTGCTGGTCGCGCTTGTCGTGCTGCTGCTGCGGGCGATCTGGCGCCCCGGCGGACGGTCGGGAGGACAGCCGGGGGGGCAGCCGGCGATGGGCGGTGGTTGGGGCCGGGCGGGGCTGCTCGGCGCGCTGCTGGCGGTGCCGATCTATGCGCTGGTGCTGGAAGGCGTGGTGCCGCACCTGACCCCGATGTGGGTGGCGCCCAGGCTGGCGGCGGCGGTGGCGGCCGCGGCGCCGGGCCTGCCCGCCGGGCAATTCGGCATCACCGGGCATTCCGAGCCCTCGGTGCTCTTCGCCCTCGGCCAGGACGTGCGCCTGTTGCGCACCGGTGGCGATGCCGCGAGCTTCCTGGCCGGCGGTCCCGGCCGGGTCGTCGCCGTGGGCAACCGGGCGGAGGGCGACTTCCGCCAGCAGGCCGCCACCATCGCCCTCGTCCCGCAGGAGATCGCCAGCGTGACCGGCTTCAACTACTCGCGTGGGCGCTGGGTTACCTTGCTGCTTTATCGCGTCGCGCCGTGACCGCCACATGATCGAATGGGCAGCGGGTCTGGTCGCCTCCGGCGGGCTGGTCGGGGTCTTCCTGCTGATGGTGGCGGAGAATCTGTTTCCGCCCTTGCCATCGGAGATCATCATGCCGCTGGCCGGCTTCGCCGCGGCGCGCGGGCAGATGCCGATCGGCGGCGTGGTGGCCGCCGGCATCGCCGGCTCGCTGGCCGGCAATGCCTTCTGGTTCGAACTCGCGCGGGCCTACGGGACGCTGCGCATGCGAAAAGTGGTCGACCGCTTCGGCCGCTATGTCGGGCTGAGCCGCGAGACGGTGCTGAAGGCCGAGGCGGCGCTGCGGCGCAACGGCCCGGCCGCCGTCTGCCTCGCCCGGCTGATGCCCGGCATCCGCACCGGCATCTCGGTGCCGGCCGGGCTGGTGGAACTGCCCCGGCTGGTCTTCTACGGCTGGACCGCGCTCGGCACCGGGGTCTGGACCGGCGGTCTGGCCTTCGCCGGCTATGCGCTGGAAGACCGCTTCCACCTGGTGGAGGAATGGGCCGGGCCGATCGGCCTGACGGTCATGCTGCTGGTCTTCGGTGGCATCGGCTGGCGGATCTGGAAGGCGCGGCGGACGGGGTAGCGACCCCCGACGGAGGTTCCCGCCGCCTGGGCCGAGCCGCTACTCCGCCTCGCGGTGCAAATCGTGGGTGACGATGCCGGGATCCTCCGGCGGCAGCACCAGCCAGTCGCGTCGCGCCAGGGTCCGCTTGGTGTCCTCGTAGCCGCTGGCCCAGTGCTCGCGCATCGTCTCCGGGCCGAATTCATAGTCCTTCGACTGCCCTTCGTAGGCCTTGGCCTGATAGACGAGTTGCAGGATGGCGAGCTGCGGCAGGGTCGCCAGCCGTTCCCGCATCGCCTTCTCGGCATCGGTCAGCGCCGCTTCCGGCACCTTGGCCAGCGCCTGGCGCAGCTGCACCTGCCAATGGCGCTGGCGGGTGAAGGCATCGGTGTTCATCCGGGTGCGGGAGGAGAAGCGGATGTCCTTCTCGCGGCCCATCACATCTTCCATGTCGCGCGGCAACGGGCCGCGAGCGGGGAAGAGATCCACCTGGAAGACCAGCGCGTCGCGTTGGTCCGCCTCATCCTCGAGCAGGTATTGCAGCGGCGTATTGGAGACGAGGCCGCCATCCCAGTACCAGCCGCCGTCGATCTTCACCATCGGCAGCCCCGGCGGCAGCGCACCGGAGGCCATGACGTGCTCCGGCACCAGATGCTGCACGGCGCTGTCGAAATACTGGAAATTGCCGGTGGTCACGTTGACTGCGCCGACCGCGAGGCGTGGATGGCCGCCGGGGCTCGCCAGCAGGTCCCAATCCACCAGTTCGCGCAGCGTGTCCTTCAACGGGCTGGTGTCGTAGAAGGCCGTGGCGTCGGCGCCGCCGCGCGGGGTGAACCAGGGGCTGACCGTATTGGGCTTGAAGAAGCCGGGGGCGCCGAGGGCGATGGTGGCGAGCGCGCTCTGCGCATTGCGGGTGCGGCGAAGGTCGTCGCCATCCGGGGCGAAGGCCCAGACCTTGCGGGAGGTGATGCGGTCCCAGAATTCCCGCAGCCGGGCCAGGCGGTTCTCCGGCCGGTTGCCGGCGATGAGGGCGGCATTCACCGCGCCGATCGAGACGCCGGTAAGGAAATCCGGCTCCAGCCCCGCCTCGTGCAACGCCTGGTAGACGCCGGCCTGGTAGGAGCCGAGCGCACCACCGCCCTGCAGGACCAGGGCGATACGGCCGAAGGGGCAGGAAATGGGATCCATCGGTATTCTCCAGAACCTTGGCTGTGCTGCGCCCTAATCGCCGGCGCCGCAACCTTCCTCCCGCATGGCGATGTCAGGCTCAATGCTGGCCGGCTGGCATCATGCGCCGGGCGGGCGGCTGGACAGGAAGGCGGTCTGTATTCCTATTTTGCCGCAGCCGGAACGGCCGGGCGAACCCGGCCCCGTGCCAAGCGTTGGCTGGCCCAGACTGCATAGGAACCGTACCATGGCCGACAGCAAGCAAGCTTCCAAGGACCATCCGACCCCTGCCTCCGAGCATGTCCTGGACCACGACGTGGAGCAGACTTTCCCGGCCAGCGACCCGGTGGGGCATGCCACCGCCATGGGCACGCGCGCCGTACCGCCGCAGGAGATGATGCATCAGACTGGCTCGAAGCCCAGGGATGATGGCGATAACGTCACCATCTCGCTGCCCTTCCCGGACCAGGAAGCCGCCAAGCTGGCGCTCGAGACGCTGGTGCGGGAAGGCCCGATCGACCGGCGCAGCGCCAAGATCGTCGCCGAGGGCGACGGC
>JAQGIA010000642.1 GCA_028291445.1 Belnapia sp. | reverse complement strand
TGGTGCTGGCCGGGCTGGCCGCCTATGTCGCCCTGCCCATCGCGCCGCTGCCGCAGGTCGAGATCCCGACCATCGTGGTCTGGGCCGGCGAGCCGGGCACCGACCCGGTGACCACGGCCAGCGCCATCATGGCGCCGCTGGAACGCCGGCTCGGGGCGATCTCCGGCCTGGTGGAGATGACCTCCACCTCCTCCTTCGGCGGCGGCTACGCCATCCTGCAATTCGACCTCGCGCGCCGGGTGGATGACGCGGCGCGCGACGTCCAGGCGGCGCTGGTCGCCGCCGGCAACGACCTGCCGCCGGGCCTGCCCGCGCCGCCGGGCTTCGCCAAATTCGGCCCGGCCGCGGCGCCCGTGCTGATCCTGGCGCTGCTCTCCGACACCATCGCGCCGAGCGCGCTGTTCGACGCCGCCGACAGCATCGTCGCCCCGCGCATCGCCCAGGTGCTCGGCGTCTCCCGGGTCGAGGTGCGCGGGGCGGAGCAGCCGGCCATCCGCGTCACCATCGACCCGGCCGCGGCCAAGGCGGCGGGCATCGACCTCGACATGGTGCGGCGGGCGATCGCCGAGAACAACGTGAACCGGCCCACCGGGCTGATCGACGGCAGCCGGCAATCCGCCGCCATCGTGGTGAACGACCGGCTGCAGACGCCGGAGGATTTCGGCCGGATCATCCTCAAGCGCCGGGATGGCGCGGTGGTGCGGCTCAGCGCGATCGGCCGGATCGAACGCGACGTGCGCGACCGGCGCCAGGGCGGCTCCGTCGATGGCGCGCCGGCGGTGCTGATGACGGTCCACAAGACGGCCGATGCCAATGTCGTCGAGGTGGTGGACCGTATCCGCGCCCTGGCGCCGCAGCTCGGGCGCTGGCTGCCGGCCGGCGTCGCCATCACCACCATCCGCGACCGGTCGGAGACCATCCGCGCCAGCCTGCACGAGGTGCAGGTGACCCTGCTGTTCTCGGTCGTGCTGGTCATCCTCGTGGTGATCGCCTTCCTGCGCCAGCCGGCGGCGGTGCTGGCGGCCGGAGCGGCGGTGCCGCTGTCACTGCTCGGGACCCTCGCCGCCATGTGGGCGCTCGGCTATTCGCTCGACAACCTCTCGCTGATGGCGCTGACCATCTCGGTCGGCTTCGTCATCGACGACGCCATCGTCATGACCGAGAATATCGCTCGCCTCGCGGCCCGCGGCATGCGGCCGATGCAGGCGGCGCTGGAGGGCGCGCGACAGATCGGCTTCACCGTGGTCTCGATCACCGTCTCGCTCATCGCCGCCCTCATCCCGCTGCTGCTGATGCAGGGCGTCGTCGGCCGGATGCTGCGCGAATTCTCCGCCACCCTCGCCATCGCCGTCGCCATCTCGGGCTTCGTCTCGCTGACCGTCACGCCGATGCTGGCGGCGCATCTGGCATCGCGCACGCCCCCCCGACCACCGGGGCCGCTGGCCCGCCGCTTCGATGCCGCCATGGCACGGCTGACGCAGGCCTATCTCCGCAGCCTGCACCAGGTATTGCGGCTTCGCCGCAGCATGCTGGCCGCGACCATCGGCCTGGTCGGGCTGACCGTGTGGCTCTACGCCATCGTGCCGAAGGGCTTCTTCCCGGAACAGGATACCGGGTTGCTCATGGGCTATAGCCGGGCCGCGCCGGATACCTCCTTCCAGGCGATGCTGCCGCTGCAGGACCGCGTGGTGGCGGTGGTGCGGCAGGACCCGGCGGTCGCGCATGTCGCCTCGACCGTCGGCAGCAGCAACGGCAACGGCGGGGTCAGCACCGGGCTGATGTACATCGGCCTGAAGCCACGGGCGGAGCGGCCGGGGGTTTCGGCGGCCCAGGTCATCGCCCGGCTGCGTGCGCCGCTGGCCGACATCCCGGGCATCGAGGCCTCGCTCGGCGCGGTGCAGGACGTCAGCATCGGCGGCCGGGCCAGCGGCGCGCAATTCCAATTCGTGCTGCTCTCGCCCGTGCTGGAGGGGCTGGAGACCTGGTCCGAGACGCTGGTCCGCCGGCTGCGGGAAGTGCCGGGCCTGACCGATGTCACCTCCGACCAGCGGCGCGCCGGCCTGGTCACCCGGCTGACCATCGACCGGGCGGCGGCGGCGCGGGCCGGGGTCAGCGTCCAGGCGGTGACGGCGGCGCTCAACAGCAGCTTCGCCCAGCGCCAGGTCTCGCTCATCTACCGCGGTTCGAACCAGTACCGGGTGGTGCTGGAGATCGAGCCCAGCCTGCAGCAATACCCCGAGCAGGTGGACGACATCCATCTCAGCGGCGCCAACGGCACGCAGGTTCCGCTCGCCGCCCTGGTGACGCTGGAACGCGGCGTGGCACCGTTCTCGGTGACCCACCAGGGGCAATTCCCGGCAGCGACCATCACCTTCAACCTGGCGCCCGGCATGCAACTCGGCGAGGCCACGGCGCTGGTCGAGCAGGCGGCCCGCGAGGTCGGGCTGCCGGAGACGATGCGCACCGAATTCGCCGGCAGCGCCCGGGCCTTCCAATCCTTCACCCGAGGCCAGCCGCTGCTGATCCTGGCGGCGCTGCTCACCGTCTATATCGTGCTCGGCATGCTGTACGAGCATGCGCTGCATCCGCTCACCATCATCTCGACCCTGCCGGCCGCCGGCATCGGTGCGCTGCTGGCGCTGCTGGCGACGAACACACCCTTCGATGCCATCACCCTGGTCGGCGTCGTGCTGCTGATGGGCATCGTGAAGAAGAACGCCATCATGCTGGTGGATTTCGCGCTGGAGCACGAACGCAGCGAGCGGCTCGGCGCCGATGCGGCGATGCTGGCAGCCTGCCGCGAGCGGTTCCGCCCCATCCTGATGACGACGCTGGCCGCGGCGCTCGGGGCGGTTCCGCTGGTGCTGGCGAGCGGCCCGGGTGCGGAACTGCGCCAGCCGCTCGGCATCGCCGTGATCGGCGGGCTGGCGCTGTCGCAACTGCTGACGCTGTACACGACGCCGGTGGTCTATCTGGCGCTCGACGGCATCGGCCGGCGGCGGGGCCAGCCACGGGCCCGGCGGCAACCCGGCCCCTTGCGGCTGGAACCGCCGCAAGCCTGAGGCGGCCCTATTTGAGCCGGAGCAGCCGCCGCAGCCGGGCGACCCGGTATTCCAGATCCTGGAAGCGCATCGCCGGCCATGGCCAGGGCAGGCTCGCCCGCAGCGTGCCGGACCGCCAGGCGGCGCGGCCGATGCGTTGCACCGTCGCCGTAGGGTCGCGTAGCCATTCATGCGGCGGCACCGGGTTCACCGGCACGCCATTGCCGCCGCGGCTCAGCCCACCGATGAAGGGGATGCCGTTCAGCGCCGCCACCTCGGCCGCGCTCGGCGCGGCCAGCAGCCCCTGCATGTCGAACAGCGCCGAGGCCGGGTCGACCTCCGGCCAGGCACCACCCAGGATGCCGTCGAGCGCGGCGCATTCGGCCAGGCAATCCGCTTCGAGCGCGGCGATTGCCCGGCGGCGGATGCTGGCGCCCGGCTCCGCCTCGGCATCGAGCACCGGCACTGGTGCGCCATCCCGCATGGCATAGTGCAGCACCGTCGCCTCGGGCGAGGAGAAGAACAGCTCGAACAGGACATAGCCTTCGAGCACCAGTTCGAGCAGCGGTCGCGGATGGCCGAAATTGAACAGGTAGCCGGTGGCATTGGCCGGGTTGACCGCTGGGCGGAGGTGCTGCGGGAACAGCCCGACATAGGCGCCGCGGATATCGCTGGCGGGTAGACCGGTAAGCCGGGCCAGGGATTCCTGGGTCGAGCCGCGCCAGCCCACGTCGACGACCAGGCGCGGCCCGGGTTCCAAGAAGCCCTGCTGGCCAAGATAGGCGAGGGCGGTCACGCGGCGTTCGGCGAGCCGCGCCCGGATCGGCTCCCGGCAGGCGGCGAAGAGCGCGGCGACCTCCGCCCGCGCCGTGGCGTGGCCAACCGGCCGCTCGGGATCGAGGCCGCGGTCGCGGATCAGCGCGGCGGTCTCGGCGGCATCGAGGCCGAGGAAGGCCAGCGCCTCGGCCAGTGGACGGTAATGCGCGCCCTGGCTGACATCCTCGGCGAGCGCGTCGAGATCCGCCGCCTGGGCCGGCAGGCCTATGGCCCGGCGCGAGACATGCAGATAGGTCAGCTCGACTTCGGAGCCCAGGCCGGCGGCCTGCAGGCTCGGCGCCATGCGCTGGGCAATGCGCCAGGGCAGGTAGCCGTCGCGTGCCAGGAAGTAGATGCGGCGGATGCCCTGGCGCTGCGCCTCGGCCAGCACGAAGCGGGTGAAGCCGAGCAGCAGCAGCGTCGCATACCGATGCAGCGCGGGTGCGCCGGGATCGGCGGTTGGTGTCGCCGCGGCTGAGCGGCGCTGACTGTGCTCCGCGGCCGAGCGACGATAACTATGCGCCAGTCGGGTCAGCGCGGCGGCGGCGGCCAAGGCTGACGGCTCCGGCGGCCGTGGCGGCTGCGGCAGGTGAATGGCGGCGATGCCCTGGGCGCGCGGCCGGGCGACATCGGAATGCGGATTGTCGCCGAGGTGCACCACCGCGCCCGGCGCGCAGCCGAGCCGTTCCAGCACATGCGCAAAGAGCTTTCCGGTATGCTTGCTGCGGCGCGTATCGGCCGAGGTGATGACCTCGCAATCCGCGCCATAGCCGGCATCCTGCAGCAGAGTCGCCACGGCGGCGCCCGGCAGCATGGTGTCGGAGACGAAGACCAGCCGCTGACCCGGCGCACGGGCGGCGAGCACCGCGCGCAGCAGCGGGTTGGCGGTGCAGACCGCGCGCTCGGTAGCGAGTTCGAGCGCGGCGAGCGCCGCGGCGGCGGCCTCGTCCGTGACGCCATTCGGCAGCAGGCCGCAGGCCTGGAAGCAGGCATAGACCTCGGCGATCCGCACCTCGTCATGGCCTGCCGCCTCGGCCGCGGCGCGCGCCTGGCGTTCGGCCTGCAGGCGGTACTCGCGGAAGGCCTCGGGCGGGCCGGCGAACAGGCCGGCGGCAGCGGCGCGCAGGCCGAGGGCGAGCAGGACATCCTCCGGCCGCGCCAGCCGGCGCAGCAGGGCGGTGTCGAAGACGTCGCAGGTGACGACGGGGAAGCCGGCGATCCGCCGGGCCAGCTCACCTTCAGCCATGCTCAAGCCCGGAAAACCTTCAGGCAGCGCCCGGGGGCTTCGGTGCGGCAGCGCCCTGGCCGGCGAAGCGGCCCATCGCCGCGATCGGTGGCGCCGCGCCACGGCTGAGCCGGCGCCGCAGCGCCTTGTGGTTCGGGATGGCTTCCCATAGCGGTACCAGATAGGCGGCGATCAGGCCGGGATGCGCCTGCTTCGCATCGCCGTAGACGCCATAGCTGAACTCCTCGCGCTGCGGCGGCGCGACGTAGAGCGTGCCGAAAATCCAGTCCCAGAAGGCGAAGATGCCGGCCATGTTCTTGTCGTGGTGGCGCGGCGCGCTGCTGTGGTGGATCTGGTGCTGCGCCGGGCAGAGCAGGAAGCGCTGCAGCCCGGCCGGCCAGGTCAGCCAGATATGCGAGTGGAACAGCTTGCCGCCGATACCTTGGGTGACGACCAGCACGAGGTTCACCCCGAACAGCTCGATCAAGGTCGGCGCCGTGTCGAACAGGAACAGGATGGGCGCCATGAACAGGGCGCCGGTAAGGGCCATGCTCGGCGCGATGAGGAAGAACTCGACCGGGTGGTTGCGCGTCGCGGTCAGCGGCGTCAGCACCTCGGCCGAATGATGCACCTTGTGGAAGGCCCAGAGCGCCGGAATCCGGTGATGCGCCAGATGGCAGAGGTAGAAGCCGAAATCCTCGGCCAGCGCCGCCAGCAGGGTCACGACCAGCAGCGCGGTGAAATTCCACTCGAACAGGCCGAGTGGCGCGCCGAACAGCGCGACCATCCCGCTCAGCAGCGCCCCGGTGAAGAAGGCCGCATTCAGCCGCCAGGTGACGTTGATGAAGGGCGACAGCAGCTTGTTGACGACGATCAGCTTGATATCGGTGCGCGTCGAGGGATGCGCGTAGAGCGACCGGGGGAAGCAGTAGCGGAAGAAGGCGCGGGTCCCGAAACCACCGGTACCCCGGGTTTCCAGGACGAAGACCAGGAAGGCAACGGCGATGCCGGCGAGCAGCCAGGGAACGTAGAAGGCCGAGCCCGGGGCGGTCAGCGGACCGATCAGCAGGTCGAGCGCGGAAGCGAGCAGCTGATTCGCCGCCGGGATGCCGCCCAGCGGGCTGTCGAGCAGCGCCTGCCTGATCTGGTCGATGGTAGACTGCATCGCTGAACGCTCCGGTCGTCGCCGGCAAGGATGCACGGAGCCAAAGGCCCGCGGCGGTATCGCCGGAGCACCATGGCTGGCACCTGTACCAAGCCAAAGCTATGCTACTTCGGAATGGTAGAATTGTATAGCTTCGTCGCAATGGATGATCGTCGAGGCCGAAAGCGAGCTAATGATCATGGAATCTCAAGAATTGAGCCGCTGATGCTCCTATTACCAAACCTCAGGTCGCGGATCGGCAGCATCATGAGATCACAAGATGGGCCCTGTGCCCGACATTAGCCCGCCCGTCATCCGGCCGACGCCCTGGCGCGCCGAGGCAGCCACGACACCGCTGCGCCTGCTGACCTTCAGCACGCTCTATCCCAACCCGGCGCAGCCCAACCACGGGGTCTTCGTCGAGAACCGGCTGCGCCACCTGGTCGGCAGCGG
>JAQGIA010000093.1 GCA_028291445.1 Belnapia sp. | reverse complement strand
CCCAGCGTCGTCATGTCCGGCGTCACGCCCAGCATCTTCTGCAGGCCGCCGCTGCCGTGCCGGCTGGTCATCACCTCGTCGAAGATCAGCACGGCACCGGTTTGCCGCGTCGCGTCGCGCAGCGCCTGGAGGAATTCGCGCGTCGCCGGGATGCAGCCGCCGGAGCCCAGCATGGGTTCCACCAGCACGGCGGCGAGCTGATCGCCCTCGGCCAGGATGTCGCGCGTCGCGGCAGCCGCATCGTTGTAGTCGGTGAAGGCGAGCGGGATGGGCACGTTCACCGCCGATTGCTCGGTGGCGAAGGTCAGCACGCCGCCATGGTAGCCGCCGCGCATGACCATGGTCTTGGTCCGGCCGGTGAAGCCGCGGGCGGCGGCGAGCGCCAGCAGGTTCGCCTCGGTGCCGCTGTTGGTGAAGCGGACCAGCTCGATCGAGGGGAAGCGGCCGACGATCAGCCGGGCGAGGTCCTGCTCCGCCTCGCCGACCGAGGCGAGGTTGATGCCGCGGTCGAGCGCGTTCTTCACCGCATCGATGATCCGCTTCTCCGAATGGCCGAACAGCCCGGCGGTGTATTCGCCGAGCAGGTCGAGATACTCGCGGCCATCGGCATCCCACAGCCGGCAGCCCTCGCCGCGGACCATGGCGGTGGGGAAGGGGGTGTAGAACAGCACGCTGCGGGTATTGCCGCCGGGCATCACCTGGCGGGCGCGTTCATGGATGGCGGCGCTTTTCGGCCGGGCCGCGGCATAGGCCTCATGCGCTTCGGCGAGCGCCGCGTCGATGTCGCTGTTGCGGCGCGGGCTGGGCTGGTCGAGCGGACTCATCGGCGGCGGATCTCCCGGGCGGGGGATGAGGCTCGCCCGCCACCGGCCCGGCGTCAACGTCGCGCCCATTGCCCCGCGCCAGGGTGGCGCCCGTTGCCCCGCGCCATGGTGGCGCCCGTTGATCAGGAAATGCGATCAACCGCTCGCTGAAACTCGCTTGTGGCCGCCGCCGGGGCGCGCTTCCTTTCAGCCGAAGCGCCGGCGAAACGGCGCAGGGTGGAAACGCATGTCCTGTCAACCGGGTCGTATCAACCGGGCCGCATTGGCCCCGAACCGCCGGCCATCAGCCGCGCCTCCAGCAGTTCCAGGAAGGCCGCCACCGCCGGCGAGGGGCGGTGGCCGCGCAGCTGGACGATGCCGACCTCGCGCGACAGCGGCGGGTCGGTGATCCGCAGCAGCCGCAGCCCGGCCGGCGGGGGCCGGGGCAGCGCCATCTCGGGGATGATCGCCACGCCCAGCCCGGCGGTGGCCAGCGCCATGGCGGTGCCGGGCATCTGCACCTCGCAGCGGACATCGAACGAGGTGCCGATACTGGCCGCCGCCTCCTCGATCATCGCTCGCAGGCTATTGGTCCCGCCGGTGACGATCAGCGGCAGGGCGCCCAGCGCGGCGAGGCCGATCTCGCGTGCCCCGCGCGGCACCAGGCGCGGCGGGGCCAGCGCCAGGATCGCCTCCTCGCGCAGCGGGGCGAAGGTCAGGCTCGGCGCATTGGCCGGGCGGGGACCGATCCCGAAATCCAGCTCCTGCCGGCGCACCGCTTCCAGCACCTCGGCCTGCAGCGATTCCCGGATGGTGATGGCGACATCCCGGTGCGCCTGGCGGAAGGCCGCGACCACCGGCGGCAGCACCACCAGGGCGATATGCGGGGCGCAGCCCAGCGCGATCTGGCCGCCCTCCATCGCCGCCGAGGCGCGCACCCGGCGCAGCCCGGCCTCCAGCTCGGCAATGGCCCGCCGGGCATGCGGCAGCAGCGCCTCGCCCTCGCGGGTCAGGCTGACGGCACGGGTGGTGCGGTGGAACAGCGAGGCGCCGAGCTGTGCCTCCAGCTCCCGCACCTGCAGGCTCAGCGCGGATTGCGAGCGGCGCGACAGCTCCGCCGCGCGGCGGAAGCTGCGGTGCTCGGCCACCAGCAGGAAAGCATTCAACAACTTGAGGTTGACGGACATGGGGACAGCAGCGTGACACCGGTACCCGAAAGCGTCGAGGGCCGGGCCAGGCGGCCGCAGCGGAGCGAATTGTCGGTGCCGGCCACCTCGGAGAAATTCTTCCGCCGCGCCGCCACCGGCCCGGCCGATGCCGTGGTGCTGGACCTGGAGGACGGGGTCGCCGCCGATCGCAAGGAGGCCGCCCGGGCGGCTGCCATCGGCGCGCTGAACGGCATCGACTGGGGCGAGCGCATCCTGTCGGTCCGGGTCAATGGCATCGGCACGCCCTGGTGCCACCGCGACATCGTCGAGGTCGCCACCGCCTGCCCGCGGCTCGACCGGATCGTGCTGCCCAAGGCGAGCGAAGCCTTCGACATCCGCTTCGTGGCGGCCCTGCTCGACGGGATCGAGCAGGCGCGCGGCAATGGTCATCCCATGGGCCGGCCGATCGGCATCGCCGCGCTGGTGGAAACCGCCAAGGGGGTCGGCCGGGTCGAGGAGATCGCCGCGGCGCATCCGCGGCTGGAGACGGTGATCTTCGGCCTCGGCGACTACATGCGGGAGATGCGGACGCCGGATACCGTGGTCGGCCTGCCCAATCCGGATTACGCGATGGACGGCGCCGGCAACGACCAGTGGCACTATGCCCTGGCGCGCATCGCCAATGCCTGCCGCGCCGCGGGTGTCCGGCCGATCGATGCGGTCTATGCGAATTTCCGCGACGAGGCCGGGCTGCGCGCCTCGGCCATCCGGTCGCGGGCGCTCGGCTACGAGGGCAAATGGGCGATCCACCCGGACCAGTTGGCGCCGATCAACGTGGTCTTCTCGCCCGATGCGGCGCGGGTCGATTGGGCGCGGAAGGTGCTGGCGGTGCTGGCGCGGGCGGAAGCGGCGGGCGCGGGTGCGGCAAGCGAGGATGGCATGATGGTCGATGCGGTGCATGCGCTGATGGCGCGCGACATATTGCGGCAGGCGGGGGCCGAGGCATGAGCGCGTCCGAGCGACCGGCGGCGGCCTCCGCGCCGCAGCCCATGGCCGGGGTGAAGGTGCTGGATATCGCCACCTTCCTCGCCGCGCCCTTCGCCGGCACCATCCTGGCCGATTTCGGCGCGACGGTGCTGAAGATCGAGCACCCGAAGCTCGGCGACCCGATGCGGGCCTTCGGCACGCCGACCGAATGCGGCGATACGCTCGCCTGGCTCAGCGAGGCACGGAACAAGCAGTGCATGACGCTGGACCTGCGGAACCCGGAAGGCGCCGCGGTCTTCCGCCGGCTGATCGCGCAATCCGATGTGCTGCTGGAGAATTTCCGGCCCGGCACGCTGGAGAAATGGGGCCTCGGCCCGGATGCGCTGCGGGCGATCAACCCGAAGCTGGTGGTGCTGCGGGTCTCCGCCTATGGCCAGACCGGGCCGAAGCGTGGGCTGCCCGGCTTCGCCCGGGTGGCGCATGGCTTCGGCGGGCTCAGCTACCTGGCAGGCGAGCCGGATGGCCGGCCGGTGGTGCCGGGCTCGACCTCGCTGGCGGATTACCTCTCGGGCATCTGGGGCGTGGTCGGGGTGCTCATGGCGCTGCGCGTGGTGGAGCGCACCGGGGCCGGGCAGGACGTCGATATCGGACTTTATGAATCGGTGTTCCGGCTGCTGGACGAGATCGCCCCGGCCTATGCCCGCAGCGGCTTCGTGCGTGAGCGCATGGGCGCCGACGTGCCGACGGTGGTGCCGCACGGCCATTGGCAGACCAGCGAGGGCCGCTGGGTCGCCATCGCCTGCACCAGCGACAAGATCTTCGCACGATTGGCCGGCGCCATGGGCAAGTCGGAGCTGACCGCGGCCGACCAGATGCAGACCACGGCGCAGCGCATTGCCCGGCGGGCCGAGTGCAACGGCCTGGTGGCCGACTGGGCGGCCGGAATGACCATGGAGGAGCTTGGCGTCGCCTGCGACGCGGCCGAGGTGCCCTGGGGTCCGATCAACAGCATCGCCGATATCTTCGCCGATCCGCATATCGCGGCGCGGCAGAACATCCTCCGGATCGTGGATGAACGGGCGGGCGAACTGGCCTTGCCGGCGCCGGTCCCCCGGCTGACCGCAACGCCGGCGACCCTGCGCCATGCCGGCCGCGCCCGGGGCGCCGATACGCAGCACATCCTTGAGGACTGGCTGGGCATGCTGGCCGCGGACATCGACACCTTGCGCCAATCCGGCGCGATCTGAACGGGAGCGCAGCACATGGATCGCACGATCAAGATGGTGGGCTTCCTGCAGGCGCAGAACTGCTCCATCGCCCCGGGGTCCTGGCGGCATCCGGCCGCCGCCACGGATTTCCTGACGCCGGATTACTTCACCCGCACCGCCCGCATCCTCGAGGACGGCAAATTCCATTTGGCTTTCTTCGACGACCGGCTGGCGATGCCGGACATCTATGGCCGCGACCACGTGGCCGCGGTGGAGAACGGCATCCGGGTGGTCAAGATGGACCCGGCGACCATCCTCGCGGTGATGTCGGCGGTGACCACCCGGCTCGACCTCGGCGGCACCTATTCCACCACCTACTACGAGCCGTTCCACGTCGCCCGGCTGTTCGGCACGCTCGACCTGATGACGCGGGGGCGGGCCGCCTGGAACGTGGTCACCTCGCTGAACGACAGCGAGGCAGCGAATTTCGGCCGCACCGAGCATCTGGAGCACGACCTCCGCTACGACCGCGCCGATGAGTTCATGGAAGCGGTCATGAGCCATTGGGACAGCTGGGACGATGACGCGATCCTGCTGGACAAGGCGACCGGCCGCTTCGCCGATGCCAGCAAGGTCCGGGCGGCGAAGTACGAGGGCAAGTTCTTCCGCAGCCACGGCCCGCTGCCGGTGCCGCGCAGCCCGCAGGGGCATCCCGTGTTGATCCAGGCCGGGCAATCCGGCCGCGGCCGCCGCTTCGCCGGGCGCTGGGGGGAGCTGATCTTCGTCATCTACCCGAACCTCGCCGCCGGCCAGAAGCAATACGCCGACCTGAAGGCGGCGGTGGCCGAGGCCGGGCGCGACCCGGACAGCGTCACCGTCGCACCGGCCTGCTACGTGAACGTGGCCGAGACCTCGGCGGCGGCCGAGGAGAAGCGGCGCTACACCTTATCGCTCGCCACCGCCGAGGATGGCGTGGTGCTGCTTTCGGAGGCGCTGAATTTCGACTTCGCCTCCAAGCCGATGGACGCACCCTTCACCGATGCCGAGCTGGCCGGCCTGTCCTGGGGCGGCTTCAAGGACCGCATC
>JAQGIA010000623.1 GCA_028291445.1 Belnapia sp. | reverse complement strand
CCTGCACCAGGAAGGAGGAGAAATCCGTGTTCCCGAGCGGCGCCCGGACGTTGCCGAGCACGCGGCCGCCCTGGGCCTTGACGAAGTTCGAGGTATCGCGTTCCAGCGCATGGCCGAAGGCGTAGTCGGCGGTGACGAAGAACCAGGTATCGCCGCCCGCCTTCACCATGGCGCCGCCGGTCGACTTCGCCAGCATCCAGGTGTCGTAGGTCCAGTGGATGGTGTTCGGCGTGCATTGCGCGCCGGTGAGGTCGGCGGTCGCCGAGGTCGAGTTCAGGTAGACCTTGTTCTTCTCCCGGACCACGCCGTTGACCGCGAGGCCGACGGCGCTGTTCGGGACATCGACGATGACGTCGACGCCGTCGCGGTCGAACCATTGCCGGGCGATGTTGCTGCCGACATCGGGCTTGTTCTGGTGGTCGCCGGCGATGACTTCCACGGTGATCCCGGCACGCGCGCCGAAATCCTGGATCGCCTGGCGGACCGCGGCCACCGAGGTCGGGCCGGAGATGTCCTTGTAGACGCCGGACTGGTCGTTCAGCACGCCGATCTTCAGGGTGGTGCCCTGCGCGCGGGCGCCGCGGCCCAGCAGCAGGGGCGAAGCGGCGGCGGCGGTCAGCAGGCTGCGACGGTCGAACGACATGCGGGGATTACTCCTAGACGCCGAGATATGCGTGCAGGCGGCCGAGCGAGGCGGTGAGTTCGTCGTTGCGGACCATGTCTACCACCCGGCCATGTTCCATGACGTAGTGGCGATCCGCCACGGTCTGGGCGAAGCGGAAATTCTGCTCGACCAGCAGCACGGTGAAGCCGCGCGCCTTGATCTCGCGGATCATCCGGCCGATCTGCTGGACGATGACCGGGGCAAGGCCCTCGGTCGGTTCATCCAGCAGCAGCAGCTTGGCGCCGGTCCGCAGGATGCGGGCGATGGCCAGCATCTGCTGCTCGCCGCCCGAGAGCTTGGTGCCCTGGCTGCTGGCGCGTTCCTTGAGGTTCGGGAACAGCGTGTAGATCGTCTCCAGGTCGAGGCCGCCCGGCAGCACCACGGGGGGCAGCAGCAAATTCTCGGTGACGTTCAGGCTGGCGAAGATGCCGCGTTCCTCGGGGCAATAGCCGATGCCGGCGCGGGCGATGATATCGGAGCGCTGGGCGATGGTCTCGGTGCCGGCGTAGCGGATGCTGCCGGTGCGGCGGCCGACCAGGCCCATGATGGCGCGGAGCGTGCTGGTCTTGCCGGCGCCGTTGCGGCCGAGCAGGGTGACCACCTCGCCCGGATGCACATCCACGTCGACGCCGTGCAGCACATGGCTTTCGCCGTACCAGGCCTGGAGGTTGCGGATTTCGAGCAGCGCGGCGCCGGTGGCGGCGGGGCGGCTGGCCTGCAGGCTCTCAGACATGCGCCGGGGCTCCTTCGGCGGTGGCTTCGGTGCCGAGATAGGCGGCGATGACATCCGGGTTGCGCGAGACGGCGGCGTAATCGCCCTCCGCCAGGACGCTGCCGCGGGCCAGCACGGTGATGGTGTCGCACAGGCCGGAGACGACCTTGAGGTTGTGCTCCACCAGCAGCACGGTACGGCCGACCGAGACGCGCTTCACCAGCGCCACGATGCGGTCCACATCCTCATGCGTCATGCCGGCGGTCGGTTCGTCCAGCAGCATCATGGTCGGGTCGAGCGCCAGGGTGGTGGCGATCTCGAGCGCGCGCTTGCGGCCATAGGGCAATTCGCCGGCATTGATGCGGGCGTAGCCGGTGAGGCCGACATCCTCCAGCAATGCCATGGCGCGGTCGTTGAAGGCCCGCAGCAGGCTGTCGGAGCGCCAGAAGTCGAAGCTGCCGCCGCGCTGGCGCTGCAGCGCCACCCGCACGTTCTCCAGCACCGTCAGATGCGGGAAGACGGCCGAAATCTGGAAGCTGCGGACCAGGCCGAGCCGCGCGACCTCGGCCGGCTTCATGCCGGTGATGTCCTTGCCGTCGTATTTGATCTGGCCGCGCGTCGGCGCCAGGAATTTGGTCAGCAGGTTGAAGCAGGTGGTCTTGCCGGCCCCGTTCGGGCCGATCAGCCCATGGATGCTGCCACGTCGGACCTTCAGGGATATGTCGCTGACCGCGACAAAACCCCGGAATTCCTTCGTCAGACCAATTGTCTCCAGGATGGAATCAGTCACCCGGATCGCTCTCCCCGCAGCGGTCACCCCGAGGCTGTCCCGGGGGCCGTCATTGCGGCTAGGTATGGCCGGGAGAGCCGCCGGATGCAAGGGAGGCGGCGGGTTTCCGACTGAAACAGCCTAGTTTTTGGGTCACAAGATCACGGGACGGGATTTGGTCGAGCGATCGGCTAGCGCAATCCGTCCTGGCCGATGATCTCCCCGGTGGTCAGGCCGCCGATGCGCGGGCTGGGCCGGCCGCCATCGGTCAGCGCCAGGCAGAGCAGGATCTCGTTCGCGCGGGGGGCGTCCGGCAGCCGGGCCTCGATGGCATCGAAGTGACTGCGGACGAAGGCGGCGTCCTTGTGGCCGAGCGGGATATCGATGCCGGTCCCGGGACCGCCGGATTTCTTGGCCGAGGGAATCAGCGCCGGACCGCGGCCGAGCGCGGCGCGGACCGGGGCGCCCATCCGCGGATGCAGCAAGGCGGCGGCGTGTTCCAGCTCGCCCGCCTCGCCCACGATGGCGGCCTTGCCGAAGCTTTCGACCTGGTCGCCGGGGATGCCGAGGGCGGCGATGGCGCGCGCCGTGAGCAGGGCGCCGAGTTCCTCGCCCTGGGCGATCAGCTCGGCGAGATCCTCGACATAGCGGCCGGCGAAGGGATTCTCGATGACGGCGCAGGCGATGACGCGGCGGATCGGGCGGGAGAGGTCGCGGCCCATCTCGCGGTGGGTCTCGTCGAGGATGATGGCGAGCTTGCGGATGATGGCGGGCATCGCGGCGGTCTCCAGGCAGGAAGGTCGGGGAGGGAAAACTATTCCCTCCCCGAACCCCGCCCTTCCTTTCTAATAGTAAGAATTCTTAGGCAATGGAAATCGATGAGGGGGCTTGGGGGAGGATACTTTCTCCCCCGACCTTCAGCTCCGTCCCGCCAGCTTCGCCAACCTCGCCCCATGCCCGATCACCGCGCCCAGGGACCCGATGTTCCGGCTATCCGCCAGCGCCGCGAGGCCAGCGCCGATCTTGCCCTCCTTGAAGCGGGCGAAGGCATCGCCGATCGAGACGCTGAAATGCAGCATGATGCTGGCATCGCGGTAGCAATCGGTGGTGCAGGCCTGGCAGGGGTCGCGCATGACCTTGTCCGGGGTGAAGTCCCAGACCTTGGAGATCGGCGCCTTCCAATCCTCGCAGCGCCAGAGGTCGTAGTTCCAGTCGAGGTAGAAGTACTTGTAACCGGCATGGCAGGTGAAGCGCTCGCCCTGGCCGGTGAGGCGGCGGCGCATGTCGGCGATTGCGGCGCGCGGGTTGTGGACGGGGATGATGGCGCGGGCGCGCTCGACGCCCTCGAAGGCGGTCAGCAGCTCGGCCTGGGACATGTCGACGAGGTCGCTGTCCTCGGAATAGACCAGGGAAGAGGAGCCGAGCGCCGCCTTGCGCGGGTAGGAGAAGGTGACGGCGGCGAAGCCCAGCTCCTTGAGGAAGCGGCCGAGCGCTTCGTAGTCCTTCACCAGCCGGGTCATGGCGACGCTGGCGATCGGCGTCACGCCCTTGGCGGCCAGCCGGGTATTGGCGTCCTTGATGCGGGCGCAGACGCCCTTCA
>JAQGIA010000608.1 GCA_028291445.1 Belnapia sp. | reverse complement strand
AGGCCGGTCTGGGTGACTTTGACGGTCAGGGTATGCGTGGTCGCGGCGGCCGAGGTAGCGTTGATCGAGATGCTCGACAGGTTCGGCGTCGGTAGGACAGGCACGCCCTGCGCGCTCACGATGATGTTGGAGAAGTTGGCGTCGCTGGCGAGGGTGGAGGCCGAACCGCCTGCGACGTTGGTCACGCTGCCAATGAGCGTGGCGCCGTCGAAGATCTGGATCGACAGGGTCGGCGCGGCGATGGCGCTGATCGTGGTGGTGATGGCGAGACCCAGGCCCAGCGCCAGGGCAGAAAGCTTGCTCATGGAAAAATCCTTTCTTAACCGACAAGACGCATCGCGGCGGACGCTTTGCTCCATCAGGTTAAGCAAGGCACGTGCCAAATATTATTTCTTTTATTTTTAATGGTTTAAAGGAGACAAAAAGGTCTGTCTTACCCAGATGTAAAGATCGTCGACAAGGCCGTCTCGCAGGGGTGTCACGGCTGGCCCGGAAGCGTTCCCGACACTAACGCCGCCTGGGCGACTACCCCGACCGACTGCGCCGCCAGCACCATGCGCAGCAGCGCCGCTTCCGCCACCAGGGGCAACCCAGGAGAGTCAGGCCCCGGCCCTCCCGCCACCGGCCGGAACGTCACCACCGCCAGGACCGGCCCACCGGCACCGCCGCCCTGCAGGTTGGCCCAGGCCTGGAGCGCGCGGCTGCGCAGCCCGTCGCCGGCCGGGACCCCCTGCAGCCAGGCCGCCGTCGCCGCCGCGCCGGACCGGTCGGCGAAGAGCCTGGCCTGCCAAAGGGCACGGCCGGGCACGACCAGGGCGAAGGTGCTGTCCTCGTCGCTGCCGCTATAGGCCTGCCGGCGGGCGGCGGCGACCGCCGCCCAATTCACCCGCGCGGGAAAGGCCAGCAGCCGCGCCTCGACCAGGACGGGGCCGCAGCGCAGCCCCGCCGCCACCGCCTCGCAGCCTTCGGGGGCGATCAGCCCGGCCACGGCAACCGCCTGCGGCGACCCGGCACCCCGGTCGAGCCCGGCGGCCAGCAGCGGGGCCAGGCCGGCCAGCGCCACCGCCAGCGTGCCCGCCACCATAGGGCGGGCCAAAAGGGGACGGGCCAAGATGGGATGAGCCAGGATGGGGCGCTGCGGAGCGCCGGCCGGCAGCATCGCCACCGCCCCGGCATCCTCACGCGCGCCATCCTCGCGGCCACCGTCTTCCCGAAATGGCAGCCCGGCCAGGATCAGCAGGATGATGACCAGCGAGAAGAAGGCCCAGCCATAGATCAGGTGGTCGGCCGCCGCCGCCTCAGCGCTGCCGAGGTAGTGGCCGAGCACCACGATGCCGAGCGCCCGGAGGCCATTGGCGACGATCGGCACGGCCACCGCCAAGGCCAGGACGGCCAGCCGCCGGCTCGGGCTGCGGAAGATGACGATGGCGTAAAGCGCGCCGAAGGCCAGCGCGGCGATGCTGAAGCGCAGCCCGGCGCAGGCCTCGGCGACGTAGAACAGGCCGGCCGGGGTCTCGATGATCAGCCCGTCGACGTAATGCGGGATGCTGGTCAGCCCGAGCCCGAACTCGATCAGCCAGGCGGTGATCCGCTGCAGCAGGGGCACGGCGAAGGCGCCGAAGGGCACCAGGAAGACCAGATAGGCGAGCGGCGCGGCCATCGCCCTAACGAAGCCCCGGCCGAGCACCGCGAGCACCAGCACCTCGGCCAGGCCGAGCGCCATGAGCTGGCGACCTTCCATGATGCCGAGCCGCTCCGCCAGCAGCCAGCCGAGGCCGAGCGGCAGGGCGAGCAGCGCCAGAACGGGCGCCGGCGCCGGCTGCATGCCACGCAGCCGGTGCCGCCTTTCCCAGGCGAGCCAGGCGGCGACCGGGGCGATCAGCCAGCAGTGGTTATAAGCGGTGGAGGTTTCCCAGATCTGCAGTGCGGCGGCGCCCTCGGCGGCGAAGACCGCACCGAGCAGCGCCAGGCCGAAGCCGAGCACGAGCAGCGCCGGCGCCCAGCCGGTGCCGCGGCCATCTTCGGCCCCGACTTCTATTGCCGTCCCACTCATGCCGGCAGGGCCAGCAGCGGGTCGAGCCGGCGGAGCGCCGCCTGCCAATCATGCCCTGCGGCGACCGCCGCCCGGCCGGCGGCGCCGAGCCCGGGATGCGCGCCATCCAGCACCGCGGCGACCGCGGCGGCCAGCGCCGGCGCGCCATCGGCCACCAGCAGGTCGCGGCCGGGGGTGGCGTGGATACCCTCGAAGGCCTGCGGGCTGGCGACCACCGGCCGGCCAAGCGCCATCGCCTCCAGCACCTTGTTCTGGATGCCGCGCGCGATCCGCAGCGGCGCCACGGCGACCGCGGCATGGGCGATCCAGGGCCGCACATCCGGCACCGAGCCCGAGACATGCACCCCTTCCAACGCCGCCAGCGCCAATACCGCCGGCGCGGGATTGGCACCGACGATATGAAATTCCGGTGCCGGGACGCGCCCGCGCAGCAACGGCAGCACCGCCGTCGCGAACCAGCAGACCGCATCGATATTCGGCCGGTAGCCCATGGTGCCGGTGAAGACGATAGCCGGCGCAGGCTGCGCCTGGGGAGCCGCTGCAGGCTGCGCCTGAGGGGCCGGCGCAGTGCCCGCATAGGGATTGGGATAGGCCCGGGCCGGGTCGAAGCGGGCGAGGTCGACGCCATTGTCGACCCAGCCGATCCGCGCCGCGCAATCCGGTGCCAGCGCCGCGAAGCGGCTGGCCTCGGCTTCGGAGACGAAGATGCTGTGGTCGAATTCCCGGGCCGCGTCGCGTTCCAGCCGCAGCAGCGTGCGGCCTTCGCGGGCCCAGACCTGGCGCATCGGCGCCCTGGCATCGGCGGCATAGGCCAGCCATTTCTCGGAATCGATATCGACCATGTCGAGCACCCGGCGCAGCCCGGCGCGCTGCGCCAGCGGGCCCATGACATAGGGCGCCATGGCCGAGGAATAGACGAAGGCGGCATCCCAGCGGCGCGCTGCCAAGCCCTGGCGCACCCAGCCCGCGAGGCCCGGCGCATGGAACCAGCCGCGGGTCAGCGGCTGGCCCGGGCGGAGATGCAGCAGGGCACGCGCCATCTGGGTCCGTCGCCCGACCGCCTGCACCTCGACGCTGGCGCAGCGGCTACGGAGGAAGGGCAGATGCGCCAGGTCGGCGGGATCGTCGAGCAGGAAGCCGAGGTCGACCTCCCAGCGGTCGCAGAGATGGTCGAGCAGGTGCCAGGCGCGGATCTTCTCGCCCTTCTCCGGCGGATAGGGGCAGCGATGCGCGAGGAAGAGCAGGCGGCGGCGCGGCCTTGCCGGGCCGGGGAGCGTGGCTCCGGAAGACTCCAAGGTGGCGGCTTGCATCGCCGCCTCAGCCGAGGCCGCGCACGAGCGGCGGGCCGAGCAGGTTGGCGAGCGGCAGCGGCAGCCGCTTCCAGGCGGCGATGACCATCTTGTACTTCGGGTTGTTCGGGTTGTTCTCCGGGATGCTGGCGCCCTGGGCGAGGCGGTAGCAGTAGTGCAATTCCTCCTCGGTGAAGCCCCAGTTGCGCTTGTAGGCGAAGGCGCCGGTGTCGATCTTGCTGCGGCCGAAATCGAACAGCTTCGCCCCGCGCTCGTTGCCGGCGCGCCGCATCACTTCCCAATACATGAAGTCATTGGCCGAGAGCCCGCGCGCCGCCTGGGTGCCGCCGCCGTAATAGGGCAGCACCTGGTCGCGCCAATGGAAGTTCAGCACCGCCGAGACCGGCCTGCCTTCGTGCAGCACCGTCGTCACGTCATGCGCGCCAGGGAAGGCCTCGCCGAGCAGGCGGAAGTAGCGGCGCGGGAAGACCGGGCTGCCGAGGTTGCGGACGCTCTCGGCGTAGATGCGGTGCAGCCGGTCGGTATCGCCATCCGAGACCGAGGTCAGCTTGTGCCGCTCGATCGCCTTGCGCACCTCGGCCCGCTGCTTGCGCGGGATGTTCTTCGCCATGTCCTTGGCGTCGTCGCCGGTCAGCAGGATGGGCTTGCGGAAGGTGTAGTAGAGCGGCGGGCGGCCGGTCCAGCCATCATCCACCGCGGCGAGCCGGCGGTATTCGAGGCAGGGCACGCCAAGCCGGCGTTGCAGGCCGAGCGCATGCGCCTCGAGCGCCGCGGCGGCCTCGGGCGTCGCGGCGACGGCGCCGCCATAGACGCAGAAGGGGGTGGAGGCGAGGGTATCGCCGAACAGCCGGGTCCGCATCCGCGCCAGCGGCAGCACGCCGACGATGGCGCCATCCTGCTCGGCATAGGCGTAGTAGGTTTTGTGGCGGAAGGCGCGCTCGATGACGCCGGCCCAGGCGCTGCGGTGGAAGAAGGTGGCCTCGGGAGCGGCTTCGACGAAGGCGTCCCAGGCTGCGGCCGCGCTGGCGGCAGCCGGGGTGACGCCGGCGTCGAGGGCGCGGATGCGGACGGACATATGGGGCCCTTATGCGGCGGCGAGCGGCTGGGATGGGGCAAGCGAGCGGGCGGGCTGGGCGGCGGACTGGGCCAGTTCCGCGGCGAAGACCGCATCCATGCGATCCCAGGCGAAATCGGCGAGCAGCCGGGCGAGCCGCGGCTTCATCCGGCTGAGGCCGGTGAAATGCTTCAGCCGCTTCAGCAGCGGCGTACCGGGCACGCGCGGCTGGCCCGGGTCGATCTCCCAGGGGTGGAGATAGAAAACGCCGCGCCGGCCGAGCGCATTGACCCGGCGCAGCCCGGCGGTGAAGAGCGGGTGCGGCGTCATGCGGAAGGGGCCGCCGCCGGCGACCGGCAATTGGCGGAGCAGGGGCACCTGGCGCAGCGGGGTGCGCAGCACGGTCATCGGGATTTCCAGCACCGGCCCGGGCCGGTTCCCGGCGCCAGGCCAGCAGGGGTCGATCCCGGCATCCGCGGCGCCGGCATGGCGGCCGGGGAAGACCGAGGAACTGTAGCGATGGCCGGTCTCGGCCAGGATGTCATAGGCCCAGGGGGTGAGCGACGGGCTGATCGAGAAGGTCGGCGCGCGGTAGCCGATGA
>JAQGIA010000606.1 GCA_028291445.1 Belnapia sp. | reverse complement strand
CAGCACCATCGCCGCGCGCCAGCCGCGCTGGTAGGCCAGCCGGCCGATCAGCACGTTGGTCAGCACGTCGAGCCGCTGGACCAGGTTGAATTGCTGGAAGACCATGGCGCAGTCGCGCCGCCATTCGCGCAGGCCACGGCCATCGAGCGCGGTCACGTCGCGGCCGCCCGAGAGGATGCGGCCGGAGGATGGGGTCTCCAACCGGTTGATCAGCCGCAGCAGGGTGGACTTGCCGGCGCCGGAGCGGCCGATGATGCCGACCATCTGGCCGTCCGGCACCTCGAGGTTCACGTGGTCCACCGCCACGGCCGCGCCGAAGCGGCGGGTCAGCCCCTGCAATTCCAGCATCCGGTTCCCGCTCATCCAGGCGGGGGCATGCTCAGCCCAGGCGGGCGCCGCGTCCATCGGTTTCAGCCTCAGGACCGGCGGCGGCGTTCGTTCGCCTCGTCCCGGCGCATCTCGACCAGGAACTGGAACTGCGCATGGGTGACGGAGCGGTAGCCGGTGCCGCCGCCCTTCTCGATCTGCTCGTAGACCGTCGGGTGGGTCTTGGGCAGGGCCAGGTGGAAGGCGGTCATGTCTTCCTTGAAGGCGGCCGGCAGCGCGCTGCGGACGGTCAGCGGGCCGTTGATGATGGGCTCGGAGGTCCAGACGATCCGCAGGTCGGCCATCTTCAGCATGCCCTTGTCGACCATGGCGCGGAGGTTGCCGCGGCTATAGCCCTCGGCCGCGGCGCCCTGGCCGCTGGCCCAGGTCATCGCGCCGTCGTACTGCTTCTGCAGCACGGCGACGACGCCCTGCTCATGCCCGCCGGCGAAGCCGACGCGGTTGAAATACTGCCCCGATTCCAGCCCGATCCCGGCCTTGCGCAGGGCGAAGCGGGGGATGAGGTAGCCGCTGGTGCTGTTCGGATCGGCCCAGGCGAGCGACCTGCCGCGCATCTGCTCCAGGTTGGCGATGCCGCTGTCGGCGCGGACCACCATGACCGAGACATAGGAGATGGAGCCGTCCTTTTCCTCCGGCACCAGCAGCGGCTCGACGCCGCCGTTGGTGTCGAGCCAGACGCCGGCATAGCCGGAGGGGCCGAGCGAGCTCATCTCGATCTGCTGCGCGCTGAAGGCCTGCATGACCCCGGCGTAGTCGGAGGCGGGATAGAGCCGCACCGGAAGCTTGAAGGTCTCCTCCAGCAGCTTCTGGTAGGCGCCGTAGCGGCCGAGGCGGTCGCTTTCGTTCTCGCCGCCGAGCAGGCCGATCCGCAGCACCGGGACCTGCGCCTTCCAGGGCCGCTCGCCGGAAGCCGGCATGGCGGTGGCGGCATCCTGCGTGCGGCGCTGGGCGAAACCGGCGGCCGGCAGCAGGGTGGCCCCGGCGATGAGGCCGGCGAGATGGCGGCGGGTCAGCATGGGTCTCTCCCGAGAACGGATGCCGGCCTCTACCAGTGGCGCATGACAACCGGATGATGGGGGCGTGACATCCCCAAGTCGCTGGCAGGTTTGCCGGCGGCGGGCAGGCTTGCCGGCGGCGGACGCTGCCGCCAGCCTGGGGGGAAACCCGGAGGAATCCCATGCCCACCCGCCGCGCCGCCTTGGCCCAAACCCTGGCCCAGACCTTGGCCCTGCCCCTGTTGCTCGCCCCCGCCATCGGCCGCGCCCAGGACGCCTACCCCAGCCGCGCCATCACCGTCGTCTCGGGCTATGCCCCGGGCGGGGTCACCGACGTCACCTCCCGCGCCGTCGCCGAGCGGATGGGGCGGGAATTGGGCGTGCCGATGGTGGTGGAAAACCGGGTCGGCGCGGCGACCGCCGTCGCCAATACCGCGGTCGCCCAGGCCCGGCCGGATGGCCATACGCTGCTGATGGGCACCTCGACCCTGGCGATCAACCCCGGGCTGCAACCGGCGCTGACCCCGCGCGACCCGCAGCGGGAGCTGGCGCCGGTCGGCATGGTCTTCCGCACCGCCTTCGTCCTGCATGTCCACCCCGATGTCCCGGCGCGGAACACGGCGGAGTTGATCGCCTGGTGCAAGGCCAATCCGGGCAAGCTCAATTTCGGCAGCAGCGGCACCGGCGCGGTCAACCACCTGGCGCAGGCGCTGTTCGCCCAGGCGGCGGGGATCGAGGTGACGCATATCCCCTATCGCGGCGGCGCGCCGGCGCTGCTCGACCTGCGCGCCGGACGCATCCAGGCGATGTTCCAGGCGGTGCTGGAGGCGTTGCCGACCCTGGCGGACAATGCGACCCGGGGCCTCGCCATATCATCCGCCGAGCGGGCCGCGCTGCTGCCCGATCTGCCGCCGGTGGCGGAGACCCTGCCAGGCTTCGACGTGGTTTTCTGGCAGGGGCTGTTCGCGCCGGCCGGGACGCCGGCGCCGATCCTGGCCCGGCTCGGCGCCGCGCTGCGGGTGGCGACCGAGGATGCCGAGCTGCGCGCCCGGCTGGCGCAGCAGGGCGTGGTGGTCACCACCGGCGATGCCGCCGTGCTGGCCCGGACCCTGGCGGATGAGACGGCGATGTGGGGCAAGCTGATCCGCGAGGCCAATATCCGGCCTGAGTAACGGCGTACCGCATAACGGTCCGCAGAGGGATAACGATCCGCAGAGGAATAACGATCCGCAGGGGGCATAGCGATCCGCACGGGGCGCTGGCATCATCCGGGCCAAGAACCAATCGGGGGAAACAGCGCATGCCGGACGGCACCAATCAGGCCGCCATCGTCCATACCACCGACGTGCTGGTGCTCGGCGCCGGCTCGGCCGGCTGCGTCATCGCCGCCCGGCTGTCGGAGGATGGCGCCACCCAGGTGGCGCTGATCGAGGCCGGGCCGGCTGCCTGGCGCGACCCCTGGATCCGCATCCCCGCCGGCTTCGCGCGGCTGTATGCCTCGGGCAAATACGACTGGCGCTACCATACCGAGGCCGAGCCGGGGTTGGATGGCCGCAGCATCCACTGGCCGCGCGGAAAAGTGGTGGGCGGCTCGGGCGCGGTGAACGGGCTGGTCTTCCTGCGCGGGTCGCCGCGCGACTACGACCGCTGGGCGCAGTCCGGCGCACGCGGCTGGGCCTATGACGACGTGCTGCCCTTCTTCAAGCGCATGGAGACCTGGACCGGCGAGCCCTCGGACGAACGCGGCACCGACGGCCCGATCCATGCCGCCGAGGCGCGCCATAGCTCGCCCGGCGCCAAGGCCTTCGTGGAGGCCGCGCTCGCCATGGGCGAGCAGCGGGTGAAGGACTTCAACGGCGCTTGGCACGAGGGCGCCGGGCCGATGCAGATGAACGTCAAGGGCGGCTTCCGCAGCCATTCCGGCGACATGTTCCTGAAGCCGGCGCGCGGCCGGGCCAATCTGCGGATCATGCCGGGGCGGACCATCCAGCGGCTGCTGTTCGAGGGCGACCGCTGCATCGGCGCGCTGGTGCGCGGTCCGGCCGGGCCGGAGCGCTGGGAGGCGCGGCGCCAGGTGGTGCTCAGCGCCGGCGCCATCGGCACGCCGCAAATCCTGATGCTGTCCGGCATCGGCGACGGCGAGCAACTGGCCGAGCATGGCATCGCCACAAGGCTGCACAGCCCCGGGGTCGGCGCCAACCTGCAGGACCATTTCCTGCAACGCATGCGCTATCGGGTGAAGCCCTGCGGCACGGTGAACGAGTTGGTCCGCGGCCCCTTCGGCAAGCTGCGGATGGCCGCGCGCTATGCCTTCGACCGGCGCGGGCCGATGTCCATCGGCGCGGCAGAGGCCAACCTGTTCGCCCGCGTGCTGCCCGGCGCGGAGGAGCCGGACATGCAGTACCTGTTCGTCAACTTCACCGTCACTACCTACGAGGATGGCCCGGACCCCTGGCCCGGCTTCATGTTCTCCGCCTGCCAATGCCGGCCGGACAGCCGCGGCACGATTTCCCTTCGTAGCGCCGACCCGGACGACAAGCCGGTGATCCGCGCCAATTACCTGGATGCGGCGCATGACCAGCGGCTGATGGTTGAGGGGGTGAAATATGCCCGGCGCCTCGCCACGCAGGGGCCGCTCGCGGCGCTGATCGAGGCGGAGCTGACCCCCGGCCCGCAGGCCGCGACCGACGACGAGATCCTGGCGCATATCCGGCGCGACGGCGGCACCGTCTACCATCCCTGCGGCACCGCCCGCATGGGCGAGGATGCGATGGCGCCGGTCGACCCGCGGCTGCGGCTGAAGGGGATCGACGGGCTGATGGTGGCGGATGCCAGCGTGATGCCGCTGGTGCCATCCTCCAATATCCAGCCGGCGGCGCTGATGATCGGCGAACGGGCAGCGAGTTTTCTGCGCGCGGGGTGACGAAAGGGCTTGTCTAGATTGTATTTCGATATATCTAAGATATGGCATATTGCCATATCGAAGGATTTATCGTGCATCACGAACACTCTTATCACGGCCACGGACGGCGCTTTGCCCGAGGGGAGCACAGCGGTGAATACGGAACTGAGGCCCATGGCCCTGGCCGGCACGGCCGGGGCGGCGGGCGCTCCGGCCTCGGGCGCTTCTTCGCCCATGGCGACCTGCGGCTGGTCATCCTCAACCTGATCGCCGAGAAGCCACGGCATGGCTACGAGCTGATCAAGGCGATCGAGGACAGCGTCGGCGGTGCCTATAGCCCCAGCCCGGGCGTGATCTACCCGACGCTGACCTTGCTCGAGGAATTGGGCCATGTGACCACCAGCACCGCCGAGGGCGGCACCCGCAAGCTGCACGGGATCACCGCGGCGGGGCAGGCCTTCCTCGCCGCCAACCGCCCGGCGGTGGATGCCCTGCTGGACCGCATCGCCGAGGCCGGCCGGGTGCATGGCGGCGGGCCGGCGCCGCAGGTGGTCCGCGCCATGGAGAACCTGAAGCTGGCCTTGCGGATGCGCCTGGCACGCGGGCCGCTCAGCGAGGACCAGGCCAATGCCGTGGCCGCCGCGCTGGATGCCGCGGCCACCGGCGTGGAGCGGAGCTGATGGGAGCCGCCGCCGAGGCCCGCGTCGCGACCGAGGCGCCGCGGCGCTATCTGGCGCAGCTCTGCAAGCATTTCCAGCACAAGCTGCCGGTCACCCTGGGGCCGGTCACCCTGGGTGAAGCCCAAGGCCGCATCGAATTCGCCGGCGGGGCCTGCGACCTGACGGCCGAGGGCGAAACGCTGGTCCTGCGCCTGGCCGCCGAGGACACGGTCACGCTGGTCCGGCTGGAGGATGTCGTCGCCCGCCACCTGCTGCGCTTCGCCTTCCGCGACCCGCCGGAGATCAGCTGGACCCCGGTTGGCTGAACGGCTCGGCCCGGGGCCTCGGCCCGGGCTTCGAGCACGCTGATGGCCTCGGCCGGCAGCGCCTGGCGGGCGGGAATGCGGCCCCGGCCGGTCGGCAGCCCGGCCGGCCTTTGCGTGACTTGTGCCGGCGGCGCGGCTAGAAGCCCGGTATCTGACAAGCATGAGGCCCGAGCGGCCGGGGGATCCGCATGCTGACCACCTATACCGTCGAGACCGGCCATCTCGTGGTACGGGAGGGTGCCCAGGCGATCGAGACCTTGGCCAAGGCCGTCTGGATCGACCTGCTGACCCCGACCCAGGAGGAGGAACGCGAGGTCCAGGCGGCGCTGCGCCTCGAAATCCCGACCCGCGAGGAGATGCAGGAGATCGAGAGCTCGTCCCGCCTGTACAAGGAGGACGACACGCTGTTCCTGACGGCGCCCTTCCTCTACGGCGTCGATGGCGGCGACCTGGGCTCGACCGCCATCACCTTCGTGCTCGGCAATGCAGCGCTGGTGACGGTGCGCTACGCGACCCCCAAGGCCTTCGCGGTCTTCTCGGCCCGCTGTCAGCGCACCCCGGTGCAGCTGCTGACCACGCCGGACGGGGTGATGCTGCACCTGTTCGAGCAGGTGGTGGACCGGCTGGCCGATATCCTCGAACGCATCGCGGCCGACATGGACCGCGCCAGCCAGGCCGCCTTCCGCACCGCGCGGGCCAAGGTGAAGGCGACCACCAAGGACGCCGACCTGAAGGAGGCGCTGATCACCCTCGGTCAGGTCGGCGAAGTCACGACGCGGGCGAGCGAGACGCTGCTCGGCCTGTCGCGCATCCTCACCTTCGTCGGCGCCGAGAAGGCGACCGCGGTACGGCGGGAGAACCAGCCGCTGATCAAGACCCTGGTGCGCGACGTCAGGTCCCTGGTGGAGCACGCGAATTTCCTGAACAGCAAGGCGAATTTCCTGCTGGATGCGGTGCTCGGCATCATCAACGTCGAGCAGAACGCCATCATCAAGACCTTCACCGTGGCCAGCGTGGCGCTGATGCCGCCGACCCTGATCGCCAGCATCTACGGGATGAATTTCGCCACCATGCCGGAATTGAGCTGGAAGCTCGGCTATCCGATGGCGCTCGGGCTGATGATCGTCTCGGCGGTGCTGCCGATCATGTATTTCAAGCGCAAGGGCTGGCTCTGATCCTCCGCCTCGCGCTGCTGCTGCTGGTGGCGGCCGCGCCGGCCCTGGCGGAGACGCCGCCCTGCCCGCCCGACCCGCCGCAGCTGCGACTGACGGTCACCGATCCCGAGCCGGTCTTCAGCCATGCGCTGACCATCGACGGGCTGCACCGCGAGACCGGCCTGCCGCGCAGCGCGACCCTG
>JAQGIA010000602.1 GCA_028291445.1 Belnapia sp. | reverse complement strand
CTCACCGTCATTGGCACGGAGGGATCGGTAACATCCCGCCAGCCGAGGCCGAAGCGCGCTGCTGTGCCGCCCAGCAAGAGGTTGCGCTGGCGGCCTGACTCAAGCTCACCAGCCTCCGGCAAACCCGCGGCGGTTCACCACCTCAAACCGGGACCGCATACCTAGCCGAAGCAAATCCAAGAGGCAGCCGCTCGACCTGCAAACGCAGGTGAAAGCGGCAACAGCAGTCTTACTGGGTCACGGAGCTGCGCCAGCACTAACCAACGGGAGGTCGCTTGGCATTTCTAGGCAACCGACAATTCGCTCGTTATGCGAAAATACTTCGTAAGTGCCGTCACGAACGCCAGTGACAAGGGTGATGCCGCTGGCTTCCGCCGTGCGGATGGCCAGCGCGGTCGGCGCCGATATGGCGACAAGCACTGGAACACCCACCGATGCCGCCTTCTGTACCAGGTCGACCGACACCCGGCTGGTCAGCACCACGGCGCCCCTGGCCGCCTCTTTGCCACATCCCGCGAGCGCACCGGCCAGTTTGTCGAACGCGTTGTGCCGGCCGACATCCTCACGCAGCGCAAGCAGGCCCTCGCCGGGATACCAGAAGCCTGCAGCATGCATGCTGTGTGTCAGCCGATGCAGCGCCTGTGCCCGCGACAGTGCCTCGACGGCCTGGGCAATCTCCATCGCTCGCAGGCGCAATGTGGAACGGACCGCCGGCACGGAGCGCATCGCCGCCTCCAGGCTCTCAATCCCGCACAGGCCGCACCCCATCGGCCCGGCCATGCGACGATGTCGCGCCCAGAGCATCGCAACCCTGGCCTCATCCAAATCCAACCGTAACTCGATGCCCTGCGGTCGCGGTACCACTTCGACGCCCAGCAAATCCGCAGGCCGTTCGATGATGCCCTCCGTCAGGCAAAACCCCACCGCAAAATCCTCAAGCGCCGCCGGCGTCGCCATCATCACAGCATGGGTCACGCCGCGGCAGGTGAAGGCCACCGCCACCTCCTCTGCCACTTTGCGCCAGTCGCGTCCTGCCGGGGACTGCATCGGCACGGACCGGGTCGTCTCGGGTAGGGCATTCGGGGGCACGGTCATGCGGCTCTCCGGTCGACGCAACGATAGCGTTCCTGCCCGCGCGCGGTTGCGTGCATGGAACCTGTTGCCTGCCGGCCCGCTTATATGGCCATAGCCGCGCCACGTTACGCGGGAGAGGAGGCACCATGGCCGATCGGGTGCGCATCACCAAACCGACGACTGCGTCGGGCGGCTGGGGCTCGCTCCAGGGCGTCGCTACCATCCTGGGCCGGGAAGGCCATGCGCTGTCCACGGCCGCGCTGCTGCGCAAGCAGAACAAGCATGACGGCTTCATGTGCGTGTCCTGCGCCTGGGCCAAGCCGGAGCCGCCACATCTGGCGGAGTTTTGTGAGAACGGTGCCAAGGCGACCGCATGGGACCTGACCAGCAACCGGGTGGAACCAGATTTCTTCGCCTATCATACGCTGGCCGAGCTGGAAGGTTGGACCGACCATGCCCTGGAACAGGCCGGCCGCCTGACCGAACCGATGCGCTGGGATGCGGCGACGGACCGCTACCTACCGGTCCCCTGGGACCAGGCCTTCGCGGCGATCGGCACAGCGCTGCGGGGCTTCGACCCGCGCGAGGTGGTTTTCTACGCCTCGGGTCGAGCCAGCAACGAAGCCACCTTCCTGTACCAGCTCCTTGCGCGGGTCTACGGCTGCAACAACCTGCCCGATAGCTCCAACATGTGCCACGAGAGCACGTCCGTGGCGCTGCCGGAGGCGATCGGCGTGCCGGTCGGCACCACCACGCTCGACGACTTCACCCATACCGACTGCATCCTGATCTTTGGCCAGAACACCGCGGTCAACAGCCCACGCATGCTGCACCAGCTGGACGATGCGGTGAAACGCGGCGTGCCCATCATCAACTTCAACCCGTTGCGCGAGCACGGGATGGAACGTTTCACCGACCCGCAGAGCCCGGTGCGGATGCTGGTCGCGCCATCCCGCCAGATCGCGGCGCAGTTCCTGCAGCCGCGTCCGGGCGGCGACCTCGCCGCGCTCACCGGCCTGTGCAAGCTGCTGCTGGAATGGGATGCGGTCGGCGAGGCGGTACTGGACCATGAGTTCATCGCCGAGCACACCCATGGTTTCGCCGAATTCGTGGCCGCGATGCAGCGTTTCGACTGGGCGGAGGTCGAGCGTCACAGCGGGCTCACCCGCGCCGCGTTGGAGGCGGTGGCGCGGGTCTATGCCAAGGCCGGCGCCACCATGGGCATCTACGGCATGGGCCTCACCCAGCACCGCCTTGGCGTGGAGGCCATTCGGATGCTGGTCAACCTGCTGCTGCTGCGCGGCAATATCGGCAAGCCCGGCGGCGGCATCTGCCCGGTGCGCGGCCATTCCAACGTGCAGGGCCAGCGTGCGGTCTGGATGACCGAGAAGCCGGAACTCGCACCGCTCGATCGCTTCGCCGAGCTCTTCGGCTTCGAGCCGCCGCGCGACAAAGGCCTGGACGTGGTCGAAAGCGCGCAGGGCGTGATCGCGGGCAAGGTGAAGGCGGTACTGCAACTGGGCGGCAACCTGGCGCGCTCCCTGCCCGAGCGCGGACTGCTGGAACCCGCCTGGCGCCGGCTGCCGCTGACGGTGATGATCACCACCAAACTCAACCGCAGCCACCTGGTCCATGGGCAGGACGCTTGGTTGCTGCCCTGCCTCAGCCGCATCGAGATCGACCACCAGGCCAGCGGCGACCAGATCGTCTCGATGGAGGACAGCACCTCGGGCGTCCACCCATCGCATGGGCAGCGGCAGCCGGCGAGCCCATACCTGCTCTCCGAACCCGCCATCATCGCCGGCATCGCCAAGGCGACCTTGCCGTTCAACCCGCGCCTCGACTGGGATGGCTGGGTGGCGGACTACACCCGCATCCGCCACAGCATCGCCGCCTGCCATCCGGAATGGTATTCGGACTACGACACGCGGATGCGGCGCCCGGGCGGCTTCCCCCGCGCCAACCCGGCCCGCAAGCGGGAATGGCGGACCAAGACCGGCAAGGCAGGCTTCCTGGCCCTGGAGACGCTGGAGGCCGATCCTGACATGCGCTTCGACGCGCCCGGAACCTTCAGCCTGATCACGGTCCGCAGCAACGACCAGTTCAACACCACCATCTACGGCTATGACGACCGCTTCCGCGGCGTGCATGGCAGCCGCGACATCGTCTTCATGCATGCCGAGGACATCGCCGCGCTGGGCCTACGGGCGGAGCAGCGCGTGACACTGGAAACCGTGGCGAAGGACGGCGTGCCGCGCGCGGTGGGTGGCCTGCAGATCGTGCCCTTCGACCTGCCACGGGGCAGCCTGGCGGCGTATTACCCCGAGTGCAACCCGCTGCTGCCGCTATGGCACCACGCGCGCCAAAGCCATGTGCCTGCCGCCAAATCCATCCCGGTACGGGTGCGGGCGGAGGGCTGACGGTGTGGCGCTGGCTCTGGCGGCTGGGCGCCCTGGCCGCCGCGGCGACTTGGCTGCTCGGCGCGCCGCGTCCGCGCCTCGGCCCGGCGGCGGCGGTGCAGGCCACG
>JAQGIA010000536.1 GCA_028291445.1 Belnapia sp. | reverse complement strand
GGCTTCCAGGTCAACCCGCTTTCGGCCCTGCTGCCCGACGAGCATGCGGCGGAGGCTTTCCAGTCCCGCATCGGCGAGCAGCGCGCCGGCCTCGCCTATGACATCGACGGCGTCGTCTACAAGCTCGACCGGCTCGACTGGCAATCCCGCCTCGGCTTCGTCGGCCGCGCCCCGCGCTGGGCCATCGCCTGGAAATTTCCCGCCGAACAGGCCACCACCACCCTGCTTCGCATCGAAATCCAGGTCGGCCGCACCGGCGCGCTGACCCCCCGCGCGGTGATGCAGCCGGTCAATGTCGGCGGCGTCATGGTGCAGCACGCGACCCTGCACAACGAGGATGAGATCGCCCGGAAGGATATCCGGGTGGGCGATACGGTGGTGCTGCAGCGCGCCGGCGACGTCATCCCGCAGATCGTCTCCGTCGTGCTGGAGAAGCGCCCGGCCGATAGCCAGCCCTATGCCTTCCCGGTGGTCTGCCCCGCCTGCGGCAGCCATGCCGTGCGGCCGCCAGGCGAAGTGGTGAAGCGCTGCACCGGCGGGCTGATCTGCCCAGCCCAGGCGGTCGAGCGGCTGAAGCATTTCGTCGCCCGCAACACCATGGATATCGACGGGCTGGGCGAGGAGAATATCCAGACGCTCTACGACGAAGGGCTGGTGCGCGGCCCGGCCGATATCTTCCGCCTGGCGCCCCACGCCGAAAGGATGCGCGGCTGGGACGGCTGGGGCGCGCGCGCAAAAAAGGCGGAGGATTCGAAGAAGGTCGCCAACCTGCTGGCCGCCATCGAGGCGCGGCGGACCCCGCCGTTCGACCGCTTCATCTTCGCTCTGGGCATCCGCCGCATCGGCGAGGCCAACGCCAAGCTGCTGGCGCGGCATTACCATTCCCTGCCGGAATGGCGGGAGCGGATGCTGGCCGCCCGCGTCATCGGCTCCGAGGCGCGGGAGGAGCTGGGCTCCATCCAGGGCATCGGCCCGGCCATCGCCACGGAGCTGGTGGATTTCTTCGACGAGCCCCGCAACCTCGCCGCGCTCGACGATCTGGCGACCGAGGTCACGCCGGCTCCGGTCGCCAGCACCGCGGCGGCCGACAGCCCCTTCGCCGGCCGCACGCTGGTCTTCACAGGCACGCTCGAGACCATGAGCCGGCCGGAGGCCGAGGCGCGGGCCGAGATCCTCGGCGCCAAGGTGACGAAGAGCGTCTCGCAGAAAACCGATTTCGTGGTGGTCGGCGCCGATGCCGGCAGCAAGGCGAAGAAGGCCGCCGAACTCGGCCTGCGGGTACTGACCGAGGCGGAGTGGCGCGAATTGGCCGGGATCGGCGCAGCGCCGCCGCCTTAAGCGGTTCGTAACGGGTTTCGGCGCAGGTTGGCCCTGCAAAAATTGCGGGCGGCCAGGCATGACCAGCATCACGAATTTCTGGGCCACGAACCCGGTCAGCATGCCGCGCCCGAGCCTCGCCACCCAGGGCCAGGGCACGGCAAGCGGGGCGGGTTCCATCACCGACAGCGTGGAGCTGTCGGCGCAGGCGCGCCTGCTGCTCGGGATGCTCGACCTGCTGGCGGCCGGCAACCCGCTGATCGGCGCTTCGACGCGGGAGCCGCGGTTCTTCGGCCCACCCGGGCTGCGCCTGACGACGCCGGTCTCGGCCGAGATGACCGGGGCGGGCCAGCTCACGGCCGTCTCGGGCGGCGGTTCCGGCGCGGCCGGCGCCTCCATCGAAACCGACCCCGCCAAACCCGCGGCCGTCGTCACCCAGGTGACCGCCGCACCGGATGGCGACGGCCCGGTCGGCGTGGATATCCGCGCCGGCGCCGCGGATGATCTGATCCGGGCCTATGCCGTGGCCAGTGGCGCCAAAGGCAATGCCAGCCTCAGCATCGACGCGGGCGCCGGCGACAACCTGATCTCGGTGGCGACCACCGGTGGCCTCGCCATCGCGGCTGGTGCGGACAATGACGAAGTCGCCGCCACCTTCGGCGCCTTCGGCGAGATCGACCTCGGCGACGGCAACAACTTGGTCACCATGACCGGCGATTTCGGCACCCTGCGTAGCGGCGCCGGCAATGATGCCGTCGCCGTCCAGGGCAACGCGACCACCGTGGCGACGGGCGCCGGCAACGACACCATCAGCGGCGCCCAATGGGTGAACGCCGGCCTCGGCCAGGACAGCATCCTGCTCGGCAATGCCGACCTCAGCACCATCGCCTTCCGACGCGGCGACGGCCAGGACGAGATCACCCTGGCGGCGGCCCGATACGGCGCCCGCACCACCGCCTCCCGCCCGGTAATCGGCGACGGCTCGGGCGCCTTCGAGGCCCAGGCCATCGGCATCGCCGCCTCCGACAGCTTCCGCATGGCTGTGCCGCAGCCCGGGGAGGCCGGGCATGGCGCCTCCCATGCGGCGCTGGTCCTGCAGGGCATCGCCCCGGACGAGGTCGCCGCCAACCTCGACGGCACCGACCTGACCCTCACCATGGCGGCCTCGGGCGACCGGATCGTCATCCACGACTACACCGCCGGGCGGGTCAGCTTCGTCTTCGACAACCGCGAGGGCGGCGGCGGCATCATCGGCAGCCGGACGCTGGCCGGAATCGCTTAAAGCGGCGCGCAGGCCGCTGCCAGCCAGGCCGCCGTCGCCGCGTCGCAGCCCGGCGCCACCTCGGCCAGCACCCGGGCCTGATAGGCATCCACCCAGGCGCGCTCGGCGGGGGAGAGCAGCCCGACCTCGATCAGCGCCCGGGCATAGGGCGCCAGGGTCAGCGTCTCGAATTCCAGGAAGGGCTTCACCTGGTCGGGCTGCGGCGCCGCCTCCCGCACCAGCAGCAGGTTCTCGATCCGGATGCCGTAATGCCCCGGCAGGTAGTAGCCGGGTTCATCCGACAGGATCATCCCCGCCGCCAGCGGCACCGGCTTCGCGGCCCGGCTGATCGAGGCCGGTCCCTCATGCACCGACAGGAAGCTGCCGACGCCATGGCCGGTGCCATGATCGAAATCGAGCCCCGCCTCCCAAAGCGCGCGGCGGGCGATGGCATCCACATGCGGCCCGGCGACACCCTTGGGAAAGCGCAGCGTCGCCAGCCCGATATGGCCCTGCAATACCCGGGTATAGCGCGACCGCAGCCCCTCCGGCGCCACACCCGGCCCGGTCCAGAGGGTGCGGGTCACGTCGGTGGTGCCGTCCAGGAACTGTCCGCCGCTGTCGATCAGGTAGCATTCATCGGCCCGGATCGGCCGGTCGCTCTCCGGCGTGACGCGGTAGTGGACAATGGCGCCATTCTCCCCGGCGCCGCTGCTCGCCGGGAAGCTCTCGGCCTGGAACAGCGGGACTTCGCGGCGGAAGGCCAGCAGGCGCTCGGCGGCGCTCAACTCGGTCTGGCCACCGGCTGGGGCCGCCGCGGCGAACCAGGCGAGGAAGCGGGCCAGCGCCACCGCGTCGCGCCGATGCGCGCTGCGGGCACCTTCCTGCTCCACCGGGTTCTTGCAGGCACGCGGCAACCGGCAGGGATCGTCGCCCGGGGCGATGGTGGCGCCGGCGGCGCGCAGCGTGGCGGCGAACCAAGCCGGCGTCGCCTCGGCATCCAGCCGCACGGTCTTGCCCGCAAGGCGGCCGAGGGCCGCGGCCAGCTCGCCGCGCGGCCGCACCACCACGTCATTGCCCAGATGCATGCGGGTCTCGGCCGGGACCTTGCCGGGGTCCATGAAGACCTCGGCCGTGCCATCCGCCCGCAGCAGGGCGAAGCCCAGTGCCAAGGGGGTATGCGCCAAGTCGCCGCCACGGATATTCAGCAGCCACGCCAGCGAATGGGCATCGGCCAGCACGGCGGCGTCCTGGCCGGCGGCGCGCAGCGCTTCGGCCGCAGCGGCGCGCTTCTCGGCCGCCGTCACCCCGGCGTAGCGCAGCGGATGCGGCACGGCGGGCGCCAGCGGTGCGGCCGGACGATCGGCCCAGACCGCATCGATCGGATTGGCCGGCAGCGGCACGAAGGTGACGGCCGAGGTGCCTGCATGGGGCTTTTCGAGTTGGGGCTTCTCAAGCCGGGCCAGCGCCGCCTCGGCATGCAGCCAGGGATCGTAGCCGATACGACGTCCGGCGGCATGCTGGGCCAGCCAGTCGGCGGCCGGCTCCTCGGTGATGTGGCGCTGTTCCCAAAGCGCGAGGTCGGTCTGCTGCGCCGCCTGGGTGGTGTAGCGGCCATCGGTGAAGATCGCGGCGCGATCGGCCAGCACCACCGCCAACCCGGCGCTGCCGGTGAAGCCGGTCAGCCAGGCCAGCCTTTCGCCCGAAGGCGGGACGTATTCGCCCAGGTACTCATCCGCGCGCGGCACCAGGAAACCATCCACCCCGGCACGGGCGAGTTCGGCCCGCAGGGCCGCAAGACGTTCACCCAGGGCATCACCAGGGGCGTCATCCGAAGCGTTCATAGCAGTCATCGGCATTCCCTCACGGAAAGGTAAAGCAAAAACGCTGGCATCCACAGAAAGCTACGCATTCAACGCATGGCAAGGCTGTTACCTTCGCACGAGCAACAATACCAACCCGGGCCTATCTCCTGCTGCGTGGCGCTGGGGCCATTCCCGCCCCGCGCATGATCGGAAGCTACCCATGGACGCCCGTATGACCAAGGCGGAGGCCGCGCTGCTCCTCCCCCTGCCCCGCAACCCCGCCGCCGAGCAGATGGAAGCGCTGCGCGACGCCGCCGGCCGCGCCAGCCGCGCCGCGCTGGTGCAGGGCCTCGCCCGCTTCGCCGACAAGCTCCTCGGCTGGCCCGCCCGCGCCCGGCTACGCGCCGAACTGGCCTCGCTCTCGCAGCGGGAGCTGGTCGACATCGGCCTGACCCGCGGCGACATCGACCGGGTCGCCACCGGCCAGCTGACCACCCGCCACTGAGCCACCCGCGCCGGCCCTCGCCGTCGCCCCAGTGCCCCCTTGGGGTGCATGGCAGGGTCGGCGTAACATAGTGTTGCGCCTGGCGCCGGCGCCGCCTTTCATGGCGTGATGCCGGTCGCCCTCTGGATCATCGTCGCCTCGGCCGCCGCCTCCATCAGCCTGGCGCTGGGGATGCGGCAGACCTTCGGGCTTTTCCTGCTGCCTCTGGCGGCGGAACAAGGGCTTTCCCCCGCCGTGCTCGGCACCGCGGTCGCCTTCCATAACCTGGTCTGGGGCCTGTCGCAGCCGATCACCGGGGCGCTGGCCGACCGGCACGGCGCCGGCAAGGTCATGGCGGTGGGGGCAGTGCTGCTCGCCGCCGGGCTCGGCCTGCCGGCCAACTTCCCGACCGCTTCGGCAGTGCTCTTCGGCATCGGCGTGCTGACCGGCATGGGCGTCTCCTGCACCGGCACCGGAGCAGCGCTGGCGGCGGTCGGCCGCGCGGTGCCGCCGCATCGGCGGGGCGAGATGATCGGCCTGGCCTCGGCCGGCGGCTCGCTCGGCCAGGCAGCGCTGGTACCGCTGGCGCAGAGCCTGATCGGCACCATCGGCGCGGTTACCACCCTCGGCATCATGGCAGTGACGGTGCTGGTCATCGTGCCGATCGCCCGCGGCATCGAATGGCAGCCGCCGGTCCAGGTGGCGAATGCCCAGCCGACCGGATTGGCCGGGCTGCCCGCCCTGGCCCGCCACGCCTTGCGCGACCGCGACTTCGCCCTGCTGACCGCGGGATTCTTCGCCTGCGGCTTCCAGCTTGCCTTCCTGACCATGCACCTGCCGAGCCATCTGGCCCTCTGCGGCATGCCGGCCAGCATGGGGGCGATGGCGCTGATGACGGTCGGGCTGTTCAACATCCCCGGCAGCTGGCTCTGCGGCAAGCTCAGCAGCCTGGTCCGGCCTGAGCTGGTGCTGGGCTGGATCTACCTGCTGCGCAGCATCGCCATCGCGGTCTTCGCCTTCACCACCCCGACCGAGACCGGGGCGCTGGTTTTCGCCGCGGTGATGGGCTTCGTCTGGCTCGGCTCCATCCCGCTGACCAGCGCGGCGATCGCCCAGCGCTTCGGCGTGGCCGACCTCGGCGCGCTCTACGGCGTCTGCTTCCTGTCGCACCAGCTCGGCGGCTTCCTCGGCGCCGGATCGGGGGCGGTGCTGCTGGAATACGCCGGCAGCTACGCCGCCTTCTGGCCGGTGATGGTCGGCGTCGGCCTGCTCGCCAGCGGGCTCAACTGGATCATCCGGCCGGTGCCGGAGGCCATGCCCCTGGCGTCAGGCCGCGCCGGCTGACGCCGGCTTGCGCCCGCGCCCCGCCGGCGGGGCGAAGCGCAGCACCAGCCAGCCGAGCAACCCGGCCAGCAGCGAGCCGCCGAGGATGCCGATCTTTACCTCCTCCTGCAGCAGCGGTTCGCTGGCGAAGGCCAGCAGGCCGATGAAGAGGCTCATGGTGAAGCCGATGCCGCAGAGCAGCGCGACGCCGAAAACCTGACGCCACGTGGCATGGCGCGGCATCTCGGCGATGCCGAGCCGGATGGCCAGCGCCGCCGCCCCGAAGACGCCGATCAGCTTGCCGATAAGCAGCCCGAGGGCGACGCCGAGCGTCAAATGGTCGACCAGCGCCGCGGCGGTGATGCCGGCGAAGGAGACGCCGGCATTGGCGAAGCCGAAGATCGGCACCACCGCGAAGGCGACCCATCTGTGCAGGGCGCGCTCCAGGATATGCAGCGGCGAATCCACCGCGTCCGGTTGCCCTGGCGTGGGGCGCAGCGGAATGGTGAAGGCCAGCAGCACGCCGGCGATGGTCGCGTGCACGCCGGAGCGCAGCACGAAGAACCACAGCAAGGCCCCCACCAGCAGGTAGGGCCAGAGCCGACCGACCTTGCAGCGGCCCAGCGCCACCAGCACCGCCAGCGCCGCCGCCGCCAGCCCGAGGTCCAGGCCGGAGATGTCGCCGGTATAGAACAGCGCGATGATCACCACCGCACCCAGGTCGTCGATGATGGCGAGCGCGGTGAGGAAGACCTTCAGCGAGGTCGGCACCCGCGGCCCGAGCAGCGA
>JAQGIA010000525.1 GCA_028291445.1 Belnapia sp. | reverse complement strand
GCCCGCATCATGGCCTCCGGCCCGCGCGGCCCGCTGGACGGCATCCCCTTCGCCCACAAGGACATCTACTGCACCGCCGGCATCCCCACGACGGCGCATTCCAAGGTGCTGCAGGACCATGTGCCGGCGGCCGATGCCACCACCGTCGCCAAGCTCGCGGCCGCCGGCGTGGTCATGCTGGGCAAGCTCGCCACCCATGAATTCGCCTTCGGCGGGCCGAGCTTCGACCTGCCCTGGCCACCGGTCCGCAACCCGTGGAACCCCGACCACTTCACCGCCGGCTCCTCCTCCGGTACCGGCGCCGCCGTCGCCGCGGGGATGATCCTCGGCGGGACCGGGTCGGATACCGGCGGGTCCATCCGCGGCCCGGCGGCGCTCTGCGGCATCACCGGCATCAAGCCGACCTACGGGCTCTGCTCCCGCGCCGGCATCCTGCCGCTGGCCCAGTCGCTCGACCATGCCGGGCCGATGGCCTGGACGGTGGAGGATTGTTCAATGCTGCTCCAGGCCATGGCCGGCTATGACGCGGCCGACCCGGCCTCGGCCAACCGCCCGGTGCCCGATTTCGGTGCCGAGCTGGGCAAGGGCGTCAAGGGCCTGCGCATCGGCGTCATCCGTCACTTCCATGAGACGGACCTGCCGGTCAGCCCGGCGACCCTCGCCGGGATCAACGGCGCCGCCGACTTCTTCCGCGCCGAGGGCGCCAGGGTCCGCGACGTGACGCTGCCCTCGCTCGCCGCCTTCAACGCCTGCGGCTGGATCATCCTGCTGGCCGAGGCCTTCGCCGTGCACGAGAGCTGGATGCGCCGCAATCCCAACCTGTACGGCGAGCTGATGCGGGACCGCCTGGTGCTGGGCGGCCTGCTTTCCGCCGCCGATGTCATGCAGGCGCAAAAGCAGCGCCGCAGCCTGATCGCGGCGACCGCGGCGGCGGCCGCCGATTGCGATATCCTGCTCACCGCCGCGGCGCCTGCCGTGGCGCCGCGGATCGACGCCGTCCCCAAGTGGGCCTTCCTGGAAAAGCCGAATTTCACCATGCCCTTCAATGTCACGGGCTGGCCTGGCATCACCCTCTCGACCGGTTCCGGCGAGGGCGGCTTGCCGGTCGCCATGCAGCTCGTCGGCAAGCCCTTCGCCGAGCCGACCCTGTTCCGCGCCGCCGATGCCTATGAGAAGGCCCATAACTGGCGGGCCAAGCGCCCGGCCATGGTGCCGGCATGAACCCGCTGCTGCCCGCCCCCGCCGCCCGGCCACCCGCCAGCATGGCCGGCGGCCGCATGCCGGTGCTGGACGCCGCCGCCTTCCTGCGCGGCGAGTCCGGCGCGCTGGAAGCCCTGGCCGCCGAATTGCGCTTCGCCTTGGAGAATGTCGGCTTCTACCTGCTGACCGGCCACGGCATCGAGCCGGCGCTCATCCAGCAGACCTATGCCGCGGCGCAGCGTTTCCACGCCCAGCCGCTGGAGGCCAAGCTCGCCATCCGCATCGACGAGCACAACCTCGGCTACATGCCCATCCGCGGCTCGCTGAACCGCACCAGCGCCTACAACCCCAACGGCAAGCCGAGCGTCAACGAAGCCTTCTTCCTGCGCCGCCAACGCACGCCGGACGATCCGGACGTCATCGCCAACAAGCCGCTCCGCGGGCTGAACCAATGGCCGGCGGACCTGCCCGGTTTCCGCGAGGATGCGCTGGCCTACATGGACCGCATGAAGGCGCTCGGCCAAAGCCTGGTGCCGGTCTATGCCCGCGCCCTCGGCCTGGTGCCGGACTACTTCGAACAGGCCTTCGCGGTGCCGAACCTCATCCTCCGCCTGACCCATTACCCGGCGGTGGAGGGCTTCGAGGAGGGCGAGTTCAGCATCGCGCCGCATACCGACAGCGGTTTCCTGACCATGCTGCCGCCCAATCCGGTCGATGGCCTCTCGGTCCGGCTGCCCGATGGCGGCTGGTTCGACGTGCCGCAGGTGCCCGGCGCCTTCACCGTGAACAGCGGCGACATGCTGCGGCGCTGGACCAACGAGGTCTTCCTCTCGACCCCGCATCGCGTCCGCAACCTGTCGCCGGCGGCGCGCTACGCCATCCCCTTCTTCTTCGACCCGAACCCGGACACCATGATCGAGAGCCTGCCGAGCTGTACCGGCCCCGACCGGCCGGCCAGGCAGCCGCCGATCCTGTTCGACGACTACATCATCTGGTTCGCCCGCAAGAACTACGTGCACCAGCAGAAGGAGGCTGCGGCCTAGGCCGCGCCGATCATCGATGGCGCGGCCGGCGGAAGGACGAACGGAGGGGGAGTGGGAGGCCTGGATGGCGGCGGCGCAGGCCGGCGATACCCGCGCCTACGACCGCCTGCTGCGCGCCGCCCTGCCGCTGCTGCGCGCCCTCGCCCGCCGTCGCATCCAGAATGCGGCGGAGGCGGAGGATGCGGTCCAGGATGCGCTGCTGACCATCCATACCCTACGCCACAGCTACGAGCCGGACCGGCCGATCCGCCCGTGGCTGGTCGCCATCTGCGAGCGCCGGGCCATCGACCGGTTGCGCCGGCACGGCCGTCGCGGCGGGCGCGAGACGCCGATCGACGATTTCAGCGAAACCTTGGCGTCACCTGGGGCGAACCAGGGTGAGGCACGGGTGGCTGCGGCGGAATTGCGCGCCGCGGTCGCCGAATTATCCCAGGCCCAGCGCACCGCGCTCGGCCTGGCGAAGCTGGAGGATTTGCCGCTGGCCGAAGCCAGCGCCCGTTCGGGCATGTCGGTGGGGGCGCTGAAGGTGGCGACCCACCGGGCGATGAAGGCGCTGCGCAAACGCCTGGGTGTCAAGGATTCGGGCGTGGAGGATTGAGGTGCGGAGCGAGGAGCTGATCGGCGAGTTGACGGCCGGGCTGCGGCCGGTCCGGCGGATGGCCTCGCCGGGGCGGCAGGCAGCGCTGTGGCTCGGGATCGCCGCCGCGGCCATCGGCCTGACGGTGCTGCTGCACGGCCTGCGGCACGACATGGCCGAGCGCATGCTGCTGCCGCATGAGGTGCTGCAATGGCTCGCCTCGGTCGTGGCCGGCGGCAGCGCGGCGCTGGCGGCGGCAATGCTGGCCCGGCCGGACCGGAGCTGGCGCTGGGCGCTGCTGCCGGTCGCGCCGCTGCTGGCCTGGCTGGGCAGCCTGGGCTGGGGCTGCATGGCCGATATCGCCCGGCTGGGACCCATGGGGGAGCAGATCGGCACCAGCTGGGGCTGCCTCCGCTTCATCCTGGCTATGGGCATCCCGCTGGCCGCGGCGCAATTCTGGCTATTGCGGCACGCCGGGCCGGTGCGGCCGGGCCGGGTGCTGGTGCTCGGCGGGCTGGCCTCGGCGGCGCTCTGCTCGGCGGGGCTCAGCCTGTTCCACCATCTCGATGCCGCGGTGATGATCCTGCTCTGGCACGGTGGCGCCATGCTGCTGCTGACCCTGCTTGGCTGGCTGCTGGGCCGGCCGGTGATGCTGCGCCGGCCGTCGGCTCGAACGTAAGGTTCCGGCCGGCGGCTTGACGGCGCCCCGGCCTTGGCGATGGATAGGCCGAACAGGACCGGTCATCACGGACCCGGCCCGGGAGGAATCATGCCGGACCACAGCAAGACCGCTGCCAACGCCCCTGCAGCAAATGCCCCCACAGCAAATGCCACGGTCGCCCTCCGCCTGGCCGAGGCCTTCGCCCGCCATGGCGTGACCCTCACCTTCGGCCAGAGCCTGCCGTCCGCCTTCCACCTTGCCGCGCCGCATGTCGGGATCGACCAGAAGGTCTACCGGCAGGAGAATGCCGGCGGCTCGATGGCGGATGGCTATGCCCGCATCTCCCGCAAGGTCGGCGTCGTCACCGCCCAGAACGGCCCCGCCGCCACCTTGCTGGTGGCGCCGCTGGCCGAGGCGCTGAAGGCCAGCATCCCCATCCTCGCCCTGGTGCAGGAAGTCACCCGCGACGCGATGGATCGCAATGCCTTCCAGGACCTCGACCACCTGGGGATGTTCGCCCCGGTGGCGAAATGGGTGCGCCGGCTGGAGCGCGCCGACCGGCTGGATGACTACGTGGACATGGCCTTCACCGCCGCCACCTCCGGCCGGCCCGGCCCGGCGGTGCTGCTGGTGCCGGCCGACCTGCTGACCGAGACCGCCGCGCCGGTCTCCGCCTTGCTGCGCCCCCGGACCATGTCGCTCGGCCGGGTTCCGCTGGACCGGGTATTGGCCGACCCCGCCGCCATCGCCGCCGCCGCCGATGCGCTGGCCGCCGCCCGGTATCCGCTGATCGTCGCCGGCGGCGGCATCCACCTCTCGGATGCCTCGGCCGAATTGGCCGCGCTGCAGCAGACCGCGCATCTGCCGGTCGGCACCACCGTCATGGGCAAGGGTGCGGCGGATGAGACCCACCCGCTGACCCTCGG
>JAQGIA010000518.1 GCA_028291445.1 Belnapia sp. | reverse complement strand
TCCCGCATCGCCAGCACCTGCATGTCCCGCGCCAGCGCCTGCCGCTGCTCCAGCGCGGGCGCCTCGAACCAGGCATCGCGCAGCGCTTCCAGCGCCGGGATGTCCGGCCAGCCGGCCCAGGCCCCGGCGCCATTGGCGCGCAAGGTCGGGTTGGTCGCCGGCGTCAGGAAGTCCATCGAACTGAAGGCATACATGGAGACGCTCCAGCCGCCCTGCTCCACCGGCCCCTTGTTGTTGCGACGCTGGACGACCGTGCCCCAATCGGTCAGCGCCGCATCGAGGTTCACGCCCAGCCGGCGGAACAGGTCGAGCGCCACCTGCGTCATCGCCGCGGGCACCAGGATATCGGTCGGCCCCAGCAGCCGGATCGGCTGGTTGGCATAGCCGGCTTCCCGCAGCAGCGCCTTGGCCCGGTCGAGGCTGCGCGGCCCGCGCAGCGGCTCCAGCCCCGCATCGCTGGCCATCGGCCCGCCCGGGGTGAAGAAGCCGGCATCGGCCTGGAACAGCGCGGTATCGGTGCCGACCGCCGCCTGCATGAAGGCTTCCTGGTCGATCGCCGGCAGCAGCGCGCGGCGCATCGCCGGATCGTTGAAGGGCGGCTGCAGATGGTTGAAGCGCATCAGCGCCATCATCGGCAGCGGGTCCATCGGCTCGATCGCCACCGTCCGGCCCCGCCGCAGCAGCTCCTGGATCTCCGGCGGCGGCTGCTCGTACCAGTCGATCTCGCCCGATTGCATCGCCGCCGAGGCGGTCGCCGCATCCGGGATGATCTTCCATTCGATCCGCTCGAAATGCGCGATCTTCGGGCCGGCGGTATAGCCGGCGGCGGCCACCGGCGTCGGGCTGTAGCTATCGAAGCGGGCGAAATGGGCCTGGCTGCCGGAAACATGGTCTTCGGCCAGGAAGCGGTACGGGCCGCTGCCCATCACCTCGCGCAATTGGGTGAAGGCATCGGTCTTCGCCAGCCGCTCCGGCATGATGAAGCAGGGCGGCGCCACCGGCGAGGCCAGCGCATCGATCAGCAGCGGGAAGGCGCGTTTCAGCCGGAAGCCGATGCGCCGGTCGTCCAGCGCCACGATCTCCTCGACCAGCGGCGCCAGCTTCTGGCCCATGGCATGGCGGCGGATCCAGCGCTGGATGCTGGCGACCGCGTCGCGTGCCAGCACCGGCTCGCCATCATGGAAGCGCAGCCCGGACCGCAGGGTGATGATCACCCGCCTGCCGTCATCCTCCACCACATGGCCTTCGGCCATCTGGGGCTGCGGCCGGAACCTGCCATCCGAGCCGTACAAGGTGTCATGGACCATGTAGCCCATGTTCCGGGTGACGTTGGAGGTGGTCCAGATCGGGTCCAGCGAGGAAAGGTCGGCCTGCGGCACGAAGCGCAGCACCCGCCCACGCTGCGCCAGGGCAGGCGCGGCGATTACCGCCCCACCCGCCGCCAGCAGCCCTCGCCGGCCCATCATCCGCGCTTGATATTCCAGAACAGCGCGAAGCCGGGCACCCGCCCCGACAGGTTGCTGCGGAAGGAGGTCATCGAGGTATAGGCGCCCACCGGGATATACGGCACCTCATCCAGCATCGTGAGCTGGATCTCGCGCGCCAGTTTCTTCTGACTGTCGAGGTCCACCGCGTCGAACCAGGCGTCGCGCAATTCCTCCAGCTTCGGAATGGTGGGCCAGCCGAACCAGGCGCCGGCGCCCTGCCCGCGCAGCGGAAAATTGCTGGAAGGATCGGCGAATTCGAAGGAGGTGAAAGCGGTCAGGAAGGCGCTCCAGCCGCCCTTGTCCAGCGGCTCGCGGCTGGCCCGCCGCTGCACCACGCTGCCCCAGTCGGTCAACACGAAATCGAGGTTCACGTCCAGCCGGCGGAACATGTCGCCGGCCACCTGGGTCATCGCCGCCGGCGCCAGGATATCGGTCGGGCCGATCAGACGGATGGGCTGGTTGGTATAGCCCGCCTCCTTCAGCAGCGCCTTGGCGCGGTCGAAGCTGCGCGGCCCGGTCAGCACCTCCATCCCGGCGTCGTTCGCCAGCGGCGTGCCCGGCGTGAAGGCGCCCAGCTCGGTCGAGAACAGCGAGGGGTCCGGCCCGACGACCGACGCCATGTAGTCGGCCTGGTTCACCGCCGGAAGGATCGCCTGCCGCATCTTCTTGTCATTGAAGGGTGGGTGCAGGTGGTTGAAGCGCAGCACCGCCGGGTTCGGCAGCCGGTCGATCGCCTCGACCGTGATGTTGCGGTTGCGCCGGAACATCTGCTGGATTTCCGGCGGCGGCTGCTCGTACCAGTCGATCTCGCCGTTCTGCAACGCCGCCGAGGCGGTCGCCGCATCGGTGATGATATGCCACTCCACCCGGTCGAAATTGGCGACCTTCGGCCCGGCCGTCAGGCTGGGCGTGCCGCTGGCCAACGGCTGATAGGCCGCGTTCCGCTCATAGGCGACGAAGCTGCCGGAATTGTATTCGCTGGCGAGGAATTTGAACGGCCCGCTGCCCACGGTCTCGCGGATCTGCTGGAAGGGGTCGGTCCGGGCGATCCGCTCCGGCATGATGAAGGCCGCGGGATTCGACGGATTGGCCAGCGAGGCCAGCAGGCGGGGAAAGGGCCGCTTCAGCTTGAAACGCAGCCGCCGGTCGTCGAGCGCGACCAGCTCGTCGATCGCCGGCTCCAGCTTCTGGCCGTTGGAATTGCGCTTCATCCAGCGCTTGAGGCTGGCGACGCAATCCGCGGCCCGCACCGGCTCGCCGTCATGGAAGCGCAGCCCGCTGCGGAGCGTGAAGGTCCAGCTTCGGCCGCCATCCTCCACCGCATGGCCCTCGGCCATCTGCGGCTGCGGCTGGAACTGCGCATCCATGCCGTAGAGCACGTCGTAGACGAGCCAGGCATGGTTGCGGGTGACGTTGGCGGTGGTCCAGATCGGATCGAGGCTGGTGAGATTCGCCTGCGGGACGAATTTCAGGGTCCGCGCCGTGGTGGACTGGGCCCCACTGCCCTGGCCGATTGCGAAGCGCGGCAGCGCGGCGGCGCCGGCCGCGCCCGCCAACAAGGATCGACGCTGCATGCTCATGTCTTTTTCGCGTTCCAGAAGAAGGGCGGGCCTTTCGGCAGATCGATCAGGTTGCGGCGATAGGCGGTGGCGACATAGGCCTGGCCCAGCGGCAGCGTCGGCACCTCCTCGAAGGCGATCGCCTGCTGCTCCCGCGCCGCCTGCTGCTGCGCGGCGAGGTTCGGCGCGTCGAACCATTCGGACCGCTTCGCCTCCAGCCGCTCCGAATTGGCCCAGCCGAACCAGCCATTGGTGCCGTTGCCGCGCAGCGCCTGGTTCACCCCGGGGCTGAGCGTGTCGAAGCCGGCCCAATAGGTGAAGAAGATGCTCCAGCCGCCCTTGTCCACCGGCTCCCGGTTGTTCCGCCGCTGCACCACCGTGCCCCAGTCGGAGGACACGTAGTCGACATTGAGCCCGACCTGCTTGAACAGGTCGGCGCCGACCAGGCAGAGCGCATTGATGATCGGGAAGTCGGTGGCACCGAGCAGCACCACCGGCTCGCCGTTGTAGCCGCTGGCGGCGACCTCCCGCTTGACCTTCGCCAGGTCGCGCGGCCCGGTCAGCGCCGCCATGCCGGCATCGCTGGCGAAGGGCGTGCCGTAGGGGAAGTAGCCGATATTGTCCCGCCAGGCGCCGCGCG
>JAQGIA010000513.1 GCA_028291445.1 Belnapia sp. | reverse complement strand
AGCCGAACACCGTCTCCACCACCACCGAGCCGCCGATGAGATTGCCCGCCTGCACCCCCGCCATGGTCAGCACCGGCAGGAAGGCGTTGCGCAGCATGTGGCCGAGCATGATCCGCCCCTCGGACTGGCCCTTGGCCCGGGCGGTGACGACGTAGTCCATGCCGGTCTGTTCCAGCATCGAGGCCCGCATCACCCTTGTGTAGAGCGCCAGGTAGAACAGCCCGAGCGCCGAGGCCGGCATCACCAGATGGCGGCCGATGTCGAGCGCCCGGTCCCAGCCTTCGTAGCCCTCCATGATATTCTCGAAGCCGCTGGTCGGCAGCCAGCCGAGGTTGATGGCGAAGACCACGATCAGCATCAGCCCCAGCCAGAAGACCGGGGTCGCGTAGCAGATCAGGGTGACCACCGAGATCGCCGCATCCCGCCAGCTGTTCCGGGCGGTGGCGGCCAGCACCCCGAGCAGGGTGCCGATCAGCAAGGCCGCGCCGAAGGCGGTCAGCATCAGCAGCAGGGTCGGCCCCAGCCGCGCCAGGATCAGCTCGAATACCGGGCTGTCGTTGCGGAAGGAGAAGCCCAGGTCGAAGCGCAGCGCATTGCCGATATAGCTGACGAACTGCACCCAGACCGGCTGATCGAGGCCGAATTTCTGTCGCAGCAACTCGGTGTATTCGGCCGAGGCGGCGCCGCTTTCCCCGGCCAGCACCGAGGCGGCATCGCCGGGTGCCAGCCGGATCAGGAAGAAGTTCAGCACCAGGATGCCGAAGACCACCGGCAGGGCGAACAGCAGCCGGTAGCCGAAATAACGCCAGGCCCGCATGCCTCAGCGCTCCAGCCAGGCGCGCTCGACGTCCTGATCGGTGCCGAGCGGTCCGGTGGTGTGGTCCTGCAGCTTCTGGTTGAAGATGGTGACGTACTGCACCTCGCACAGCCAGGCGCCGGGGCAATCCTCGACCATCTGCTTCTGCGCCGCGTGGTAGAGCGCGGCCCGCTTGTCGCGATCCAGCTCCCGCGTCGCGTCGTCCATCAGCTGGTCCACGACCGGGCTGCGGTAGTCCTTGTTGTTGACGAAGGTGGTGCCCTTGCGGATGGCCGAGGTGCCGTAGTGGCGATGCACCCCGACCACCGGATCGGCGCCGGCCGAATAGAAGGGCTCGTTGATGTCGAAGTCGTAGTCGGTGTAGCAGCGGCGCAGCCAGGTGGCGGTATCCTCCGAGCGCAGGGTCAGCTCGATGCCGATCTGCGCCAGGGCCTGCTTCAGGTATTCGCCCTGCCGCAGCCATTGCTCGCCGAAGGAATTGATTTCGAGGAAGAGCCCCATCCGCACGCCATTGGCGCCGCGTGGGAAGCCGGCCTCGTCCATCAGCGTGTTGGCGATGGCGATGCGGTCCGGCACGTCGAAGCGGCGGACCTCGTCGGTGAACCAGCCGCTGGTCTTGAACACCGAGGAGAGCGGGCCGACCGCCGGCTTGGCGAAGCCGAACAGGATGTTGTCGGCGATGAACTGCCGGTCGATCGCATAGCAGATCGCCTGCCGCACCTCCTTCTTGGCCAGGTTCGGCCGGCGCATGTTGAATTCCAGCACGCTGGTCGCCGCCGTGGTGCCGTAGCCCTGGGTGGTGCTGCCGAGGATGGGGCTGGCCTGCATCCGCTTGATGTCGGCGGCATTCACCGCGCTATAGGCGGCGAAATGCGCCTCCCCGGTTTCCAGCGCGGCGGAGCGGGTCGCCGCATCCGGGATGAAGCGGGCGATGATGCGGTTCAGCAGCGGCAGGCCGGGCTTCCAGTATTTGTCGTTGCGGTCCAACCGGACGAACTGGCCGCGTTCCCAGACGCCGAACTTGAACGGCCCGGTGCCGACCGGGCGATTGGCGGTCGGGTTGTTCAACGGCACCGTGCCCTCGAACAGCGACTTGCAGATGATCGGGATGTTGTTCGAGGAGAGCGACATCATCAGGTAGGGCGCCGGATTGGCCAGCCTGAAGATCGCCGTCAGCGGGTCCGGCGTCTCGATCGCCTCCAGCTCCTTCAGGATCACCGGGCCGTTCGGGTTGAATTTCCGGGCGACCTCCAGGAAGGAATAGGCGACATCGGCGCTGGTGAAGGCCTGGCCGTTGTGGAAGGTCACGCCCTCCTGGAGCTTGAAGGTGATGGTCTTGCCATCGGCGCCGACCTCCCAGCTTTTCGCCAGATGCGGTGCCGGCTTCAGCTCCCAGTCGTAGGTCAGCAGGCCCTCGTAGACCTGGGTGGTGATCATCGGGATATTGCCGGCCGAGACGGCATAGCTCGCCAGGGTGGAAGGCTCCGGGTTCACGATCATCACCATCGTGCCGCCGCGGACCGGGGTGCGAGCCGCTGTCTGGGCCTGGGCCTGGGCCTGGGCCTGGGCCTGGGCTTCCGCCTCGGCGGTGGCGGCGAAGACGCTGGCCAGCAGCAGGCCTCGGCGGCTCAATCGGATCGACGGCAAGCCCAACATCCGGATACTCCTCGGTGCGTTGGGCGCGCCCAAGCACAAACCGGGCCGTCGCGGGGATGCCTGCCCTGGCGTCACGCCCCTGGCACACGGCGGCTGGTATTGGCTCGCCGATTGGCCCATCGCGGTGCAGCGAAGCCTGGATTTTAGGCGGCGCCGGGCGTGACTTCGGCGGCCTCCCGGTGCATACTGGCGGGGCGAATGCGGATGTAGCTCAGCTGGTAGAGCGTCAGATTTCCAATCTGGATGTCGCGAGTTCGAACCTCGTCGTCCGCTTTTCCGCCCTTCGTACCGCCGCTACCCGCCGGCGCGCCCCGAGCGCCAGCACTGCCGCCACCAGGCAGGCGCCACCGGC
>JAQGIA010000504.1 GCA_028291445.1 Belnapia sp. | reverse complement strand
TGGTGCAGCTCGATGCCGGGGCGATGGACCGCTACCCGCATGAGTTCAGCGGCGGCCAGCGGCAGCGGATCGGCATCGCCCGGGCGCTGGCGATGCGGCCCGACCTGCTGATCGCGGATGAGCCGGTTTCGGCGCTGGATGTCTCGGTCCAGGCCCAGGTGCTGGCGTTGCTGGCGGATATCAAGGCGCGGCTGGGACTGACCATGCTGTTCATCACCCATGACCTGCGGGTGGCGGCGCAGATCTGCGACCGGGTGGCGGTGATGCAGCGCGGCGCCATCGTGGAACAGGGACCGACGGCGCAGGTGTTTGCCGCGCCGCAGCACGCCTATACGCGGCAGCTACTGGACAGCATCCCGGGAAGGGGCTGGACTCCGCCGCAGCTATGAGGATCTGCAATGACCGAGACCTTGGACCCGGGCGCCCGCCGGGCGATCCTGAAAGCCGTGGATGCGCTGCGGGACGATGGCATCGAGACGCTGCAGCGCCTGGTCCGCTGCGCCTCGACCCTTGGCCATGAGCAATCCGCGCTGGAGGAGATGGCGCGGGTTTATTCTGGACTGGGCCTGGTACCGCGCCGGGTGCCGACCGTGCCGGCCGAGCTTGCCGAACACCCCGGCTTCTCGCCGCCGCTGATCCCCTACGAGGGGCGCGACAACGTCGTCGCCGTCCATACGCCGAAGGCACGGCGCGGCCGCAGCCTGACCTTGCAGGGCCATGTCGACGTGGTGCCGGAAGGCGCCGCCGACATGTGGGTGACGCCGCCCTACGAGCCGGCGATCCGCGACGGCCGGATGTATGGTCGCGGCGCCGGCGACATGAAGGCGGGCATCGTCTCCTACGTCACCGCCTTCAAGGCACTGCGCCTGGCCGGGCTGCAACCCGCCGCCGAGGTGCAGATGCAATCGGTGATCGAGGAGGAATGCACCGGCAACGGCGCGCTGGCCACCATGCTGGCCCTGCCGAAGACCGATGCGGTCATCATCCCCGAACCGGGGCCGGGCATCGATGCGCTCTATACCGCCGAGGTCGGGGTGGTCTGGGCCTGGGTGACGGTCTCCGGCCGGCCGGCGCATGTACGGGACATGCAGGCCGGACTGAACGCGATCGAGGCGGCGACCATCATCGCCGATGCCTTCAAGGACTACGAGCGGGAGATGAACGACGGGTCGCGCATCCATCCCGCCTTCCGCGGCATCAACCATCCGGTCAACGTCAACCTCGGCACCATCGAGGGCGGCGAGTGGAATTCCTCGGTCGCCACCCGCTGCCGCATCGGCATGCGGGTAGGCGTGATGATGGGCTATACCGCGGCGCAGACGAAGGCGGATATCGAGCGGCTGGTCGAGGAGGCGAAGCGCCACGAACGCCTGCGCGGCGCACTGGTGAAACTGGAATTCAAGGGCTTCATGGCCGATCCCTGCGTCTTCGACACGGAGGCGGCGATCGTCCAACTGGCCCGGCGCAGCTATGCCGAACTGACCGGCGGTTCGCTGCGCGACTATCCGGCGACCGGGCTGACCGATGGACGGTTCTTCGCGCTTTATCAGAATACCCCGGTCGCCTGCTTCGGCCCGGATGCGGTGGATATCCACGGCATCGACGAGAATGTCGGGCTCGACAGCATGCATGGCATCACCCGCACCATCGCCCTGACCATGGCCGAATGGTGCGGCATCGAGAAGGCCTGAGCCCATGTCCGCATCCAACCTGCCGCTGTCCGGTAACCGCCTCTGGGACAGCCTGATGGAGATGGCGAAAATCGGCGGCACCGCCAAGGGCGGCAGCAACCGCCAGACGCTGACCGACCTCGATGCCGAGGGCCGCGCCCTGTTCCAGCGCTGGGGCGAGGCCTGCGGCCTGGCGCTGTCTGTCGACCGGCTCGGCAACATGGTGTTCCGGCGGGAAGGCCGGGACCCCTCGCGCGCCCCGGTCGCCATCGGCAGCCATCTCGACACCCAGCCGACGGGCGGGAAATTCGATGGCGTGCTCGGCGTGCTGGCCGGGCTGGAGCTGATGCGCGCCTTGCACGAGGCGGGCGCCGAGACCGAGGCGCCGCTGCTGCTGATCAACTGGACCAATGAGGAGGGCGCCCGCTTCGCCCCGCCGATGATGGGCAGCGGCGCCGCCATGGGTATCTTCACCGAGGCCGAGGTGCTAGCCAAGACGGATGCCGCCGGTGCCGTCTTCGGCGAGGAACTCCGCCGCATCGGCTGGCAGGGCACGGCCGACCCGGCCGCCTTGCAGGAGGTGGGCGCCTATCTCGAACTGCACATCGAACAGGGCAAGCTGCTGGAGGATGGCGGCTACGACGTCGGCATCGTCACCAAGGCGCTCGGCCAGAGCTGGTTCGAGGTGGTGGTGGAGGGCGAGGAATCGCATGGCGGCTCCGCCATGGCGGGGCGGCGGGATGCGCTGATGGCGGCCGCCCCGCTGATCGCCGCGGTGGAGGAGATCGCGCTGGCCACGGTCTCGCCCAGCGGCGAGCCGGGGCGCGGCACGGTCGGCGTGGTCGAGGTCTATCCATCCTCCCGCAACATCGCGCCGAGCCGGGTCTTCTTCAGCGTCGACATGCGGCATGGCGACCCGGATTGCCTGACCCGCATGGGCGAGGCATTGGCCGCCCGTGCCGCCGAAATCGGCGCCGCGCGCCAGGTGAAGGCGACGGTGACCTTGTTCTGGCATTCGCCGCTGACGCCCTTCGACGAGGCGCTGGTGCAGCGGGCGCGGGACAGCGCCACGGCCCGCGGCCATCGCTGGCGCGACATCCCCACCGGGATCGGCCATGACGCCGTCTACATGGCGCGCAAGGTTCCCACGGTAATGGTCTTCACCCCATGCCATGGCGGCATCAGCCACAACGAGGCCGAGAGCATCACCCCGGACTGGGCGACCGCCGGCTTGCAGGTGCTGGCCGATGCGGCGCTGGCGACCGCGGGGCTGGTGCGGCCATGAACCTGCCGCTCTCGCCCGACCGGCTCTGGGACAGCCTGATGGCGATGGCCGCCATCGGTGCCACGCCGGAGGGCGGCAACAACCGTCCCGCACTCTCGGCGCTGGATGGCCAGGCGCGCGCGCTGCTGGCGGAATGGGGCAGGGCCATCGGGCTCGCCGTCACCACCGACCGGCTGGGCAACATGGCGCTGCGGCGGGAGGGGCGCGATCCGGCCCGGCAGCCGGTGCTGGTCGGCAGCCATCTGGACACGCAACCGACGGGCGGCAAATTCGACGGCCCCTATGGCGTGCTGGCGGGGCTCGAAATCCTGCGCGCCCTGCAGGAATCCGGTGCGGAGACCGAGGCGCCGATCGTGCTGGTCAACTGGACCAGCGAGGAAGGCTGCCGCTTCAGCCCCTCGATGATCGGCGCGGCCGGCGCCATGGGCGTCCTGGGCGAGGCCGAGGTGCTCGACCGCCGCGCCATCGACGATGGCGAGCGCTACGGCGATGCGCTGCGCGCCACCGGCTGGGACGGCCCAGGCGACCCCGCCGCGCTGCGCGATGCGGCAGCCTATTTCGAGGCGCATATCGAACAGGGGCCGACGCTCGAGGCCG
>JAQGIA010000462.1 GCA_028291445.1 Belnapia sp. | reverse complement strand
CACCGATCACCTGGCTGCGCGCCGATTTCGGGTTCAGGATTCGTCCGGCCGCGCATACGGCCAGCATCCGCCGCACCCGTGTTTCGCCGGTGGCCGCATCGACGCCGACCTCCACGAAATGACCGGCGAAGGTGGATTGCTGGTAGCGCTTGGCGAGGTCGCCGTACTCGGTCTGATCCTCCGCCATCAAGCCGTCCACATCTGCCGCCTGGCCGAGCGGCGCGCTGCGGTTGCCGGCGCGGACCTGACCTTCCGCGAACTCCGCCTCCGCGGAGTTGAAGCCGAGCTGCTGCGCCACTGCCTCGCGCAGCTTCACGCAGGCCGCATAGACGCCGGCGGTGGAACTGTTCCCGCCCCACTGTCCGCCCGAGCCGGCGGAGGCCGGGAAGCCGGAATCGCCCAGCCGCACCGTCACCTTCTCCATCGGCACGCCCATCATCTCGGCCGCGGTCTGGGCGATGATGGTGTAGCTGCCGGTTCCGATGTCGGTCATGTCCGTCTCGACCGTCACGCTGCCGCCGCCGTCCAGCCGTACCCTTGCGCCCGACTGCATCAACAGGTTGTTGCGGAAGCCGGCCGCCACGCCCATGCCGACCAGCCAGCGCCCTTCCCGGCGCAGCCCCGGCGTGGCGTTGCGCCTGTTCCAGTCAAAGCGCTCGGCGCCCTGGCGCAGGCACTGGATAAGCTGGCGCTGCGAGAAGCGGCGATCGGGATGCTCCGGATCGACCTGGGTGTCGTTGACGATGCGGAACTCGACCGGGTCCATCCCCAGCTTCTCCGCCATCTCGTCCATCGCCACCTCGAGCGCCATCAACCCCGGCGCCTCGCCCGGCGCGCGCATGGCGTTGCCCTCGGGCAGGTCGAGCACGGCGAGCCGCATGGCGGTCAGCCGGTTCGCCCCGGCATAGAGTAGCTTGCGGTGGAACTCGGCGATCGGGATGCGACGCACCGCGCCATCGGCCTTGACCGTCTCCACCACCGCATCCGTAGCCGCCGTGGCAGCCGCACCGACCGCCAGGGTACGCCGGGATATGGCGTTATGGTCGGGCGATCTATGGATCTCAGTCCTTCATTGTTTTGTCGTAGGACCCGCGGGGTTGCCGGTCGCAGGAATGGGCTGCCACCGGCCACGGTGGTGCGATCACCCAAGGTGAAACCGACAAGCTGGCAGCCGGCGTCCGTACGGAGGCAGTGCATCGGTGCGAGTGAGCCGCAGAGAATGCGGGAACGCATGGGAATGGCAGATGGCGGCACCTTGTCCGCCTGCCGCATCGTTCGTCAGGATATGCAGGTACCGGGAGCGCAGGGTGTGACCTTCCTCCTGGCCTCGCAGCAAGATTTGGCTGACGAGAGTGCCGTTCCTGCTGAGTATCGGTTCCCGAAGTTGCCCGTACTTCGCCCCCGTACTTCGCCACAAAAAAATTGCCGCCGGCATCGGGGCGCAGCGTATTCAGCGTCATGCCGGTGCAGCCGCAGGCCATGGCGGCGCCGAACGGCGTTCTTATCGCCGCATCCGCCAATTTGGCCTGATGCGCCGATACCCAGCAGGTGCCGCCCTGGGCCAGGCTCGATATTGGGGCAGGCTACACGCTTGGCGGTGCTGTCTGCCAACATCGAGATGTGACCGGCACGCGGTATCGGCGAGCGACGTGAACACTCACTGGACCACGCTGGCCACGATCCTAAGGGCTGCCAGGACTCATTTCTGGTCAGCGGTGGCGCCCGGGCTGCTGGCCGATGGCACCCGGCCTGTTCGGCTACCGCTGGGCTGCCTTTCGCCGCCTGGTCGGCAAGGAGCCGGCCGCGCCGGCGCACGTCCATGGGCCAGCATGGGAGCGCCAGCGCCACGGAGCGGCAACCTCCGCTCTCACGCCGGCATCGGGGGGGTCCGAATGCACCCCATGCCGCCGCCGCAACCGCAGGAGCCGCGCATCGCCCTCAGTCGATAATCGCCTGGTAGGTCAGCACCCGCAGCTCGCGGCGGATCGGATAGGTCGACGACGGCATGAGCTGGGTAAGCAGGATCACCGCCATCTCCTCGGCCGGATCGATCCAGAAGGCGGTACTGGCGGCGCCGCCCCAGGCATATTCGCCCGGGGTGCCGAGCACCTGGGCCCGGGCCGGATCCAGCATGACGGAGAAGCCGAGGCCGAAGCCGATCCCTTCGTAGCTGGACTCGCTGAACCGCGGCTGGCCCATCGCCGCCATGTCGCCGCCCAGATGGTTGGCGGTCATCAGCTCGACGGACTTGCGGCCCAGCAGGCGGGTGCCGTCCAGCTCGCCCTTGTTCAGCATCATCCGGCAGAAGCGGAGATAGTCGGCGGCGGTGGAGCACAGCCCGCCACCGCCCGAGGGAATGTGGCCCGCCTGGGAGAAGCGGCTGGTTGCCGGATCATCGATCAGCGCCAGCGTGCCATTGGGACCGCGCCCATAATTCGCGGCGAAGCGCCCGAGCTTGTCGGCCGGGACGTGGAAGCCGGTATCGACCATGCCGAGCGGCCGGATGACCCGCTCCTGCAGAAACTCCTCGAAGGAACGGCCGGCGATGATGGCGACCAGATGCCCCAGCACATCGGTGGCGATGCTGTAGTTCCAGGCCGTGCCGGGCTGGGCGAGCAGCGGCAGCGCCGCGGCGCGCTCGACCACCTCGGCGAGCGTCGCCTCGGAGGTCTGGAAGTCCACGCCGCCGGACCGGTAGAGCGCATCGACCAGGGTGGATTCCATGAAGCCATAGGTCAGGCCGGAGGTATGCGTCAGCAGGTCGCGGAAGGTGATGTCGCGGACCGCGGGCACCGTATCCACCTTGCCGCGCGTGCCGCCGGCCAGGACCCGCTGGTTGCGGAAGCAGGGCAGGAAGCGGGTGATCGGGTCGTCGAGTTGGAAGTGGCCTTCCTCGTACAGCATCATGATGGCGACGCTGGTGAGGGGCTTGGTCATCGAATAGATGCGGACGATCGTATCCTCCGCCATGGGCACGCCGCGTTCCCTGTCGGCCAGGCCGCAGCAGCGGCTATAGGCGACGCGGTTCCGCCGCGCGATCGTGACGCCGAGGCCGGCGAGCTTGCCGTCCGCGACGAGACGATCCATCCAGCCATCGATACGGGCCAGGCGCTGGGACGACAGCCCGAGAGCTTCAGCATCAGTTCGAACGACCGCGTCCATGGATTTGCCCTGTCCTTGGCCCAAGCTCCGCCGATCGGAGCCGGGCGCGCGGATGCTAGCCTGCCCGAACGGATGGTGTCTAAACCGCCTGTTCTTCCCTGCTGTTCCGCCGCCTCGCGCTCCGGGAAAAGCCGATGTGCGCCGGCGGCAGGCCCATGTGCTCGCGCAACGTGATGCCCGCATAGTCTTTGCGAAATACGCCGCGCCGCTGCAGCTCCGGCACCATCAGGTCGGCGAGGCGCGCAGCCCGACCGGCATCATCGGGATGGAGACCATGAAGCCGTCCAGCGCCTTGCTGTGCCAGCAATCCTCCATGATGCCGCCAGCCGCCGAGATGGGCGCCGGCCATGTCCGGGATGGTGAAGAGATGCATCGGGGATTGCTCCTTCCCGTGGGGCGAGGTGCTCCATGGTGGGGTGGTGCGCCGCGGATGGATGGCCTCACCGCTGGCCGCGGGCAGTTCCCCTACCTCCTTTACGCCGTGTTCATGGGCCGGGGCCTATGGATGGCGGCAGCGCG
>JAQGIA010000430.1 GCA_028291445.1 Belnapia sp. | reverse complement strand
CCCCCAGGGATCGAGCCGGCGCACGACGGCATGGTGCTGGACGTGCCTCTGACCTGAGGCAGCCCGGCCACGGTCAAGCCCACGAACACGCCATCCACAGCTTCCCCACAGACTTACCCCCAGGCCTTTATTTTCCATAATCAATCTTATGCGGCATTTAGATCTGGGGACAAAACCTGGGACAAAAGCCGTGGCGAACCCGCCCCTGTCCCGACCCCTCTCAAACAGCGTTGGTATCCACTGCGGATCGGCGCCCAGCCGAACCCCCTTCGGGTCGGCTGTATCAGGCACAGGAAGTCGAAGCTCAATGTTCTCGACCGTGCCGCCAGTGATTTTTAGGCGCCTGCGGCTCGCCGGCATTGATGGCTTCCGGGTTGAGCACCTGTGCTGTGCGGCTAGTGACAGGCTGGCCGGAAACAGTCCAGCGACAAGGCAGGCAACGGACAGGAAGCGATGCATAACGCTCCTTCCTGCGCAACGGATCGCCCGGGAGCATAGCCGCATCGGATGCAGGATGGCATTGGTCTCCCACATTCCCCCTCGCCCCATGGCGGAGATCCGCATGCCCCCGACTCGTCAAGCTTCCACCCCCGAAGCGGCTTTGACCCGGTTGCTCTCCATCATGGCTAGGCTACGTGCCCCCGATGGTTGTCCCTGGGACCAGGTGCAGGATTTCGCCAGCATCGCGCCCTATACCATTGAGGAGGCCTATGAGGTGGCGGATGCCATCCGCTGCGGGCCCGACTTCCCTGCCCTGCTCGATGAACTGGGCGATCTGCTCTTTCAGGTGGTCTACCACGCCCAGATGGCGGCCGAGCTGGGTCACTTCGGTTTTACCCAGATCGCTGAAGCGATTGCCGACAAGATGGTGCGGCGCCATCCACATGTTTTCGGTGCCGCCGCGGCACGGGATGTCGACGCCCAAAACAGAGCCTGGGAGGCGCAGAAAGCGATCGAGCGGACCGGGCGGGCCGAGACCGGCACGCTGGCCGGGATCCCCATGAACCTCCCTGCCCTCACCCGTGCTGCCAAGCTGACCCGCCGGGCCGCCCGCGTCGGCTTCGATTGGCCGAATGCTGGCGGGGTGCTCGATAAGCTGGAGGAAGAAGCGGCCGAGCTGCGGGCGGAATTACCTGCCGCCGACTCGGTTCGCTTGGCCGACGAGGTAGGCGATCTGCTCTTTGTCCTCGCCAACTTGGCCCGCAAGCTGGATCTCGACCCTGAGGAATGCTTACGCGCGGCCAATGCCAAATTCGAACGGCGTTTCGGTGGAGTGGAGGCCGAGTTGGCTACGGAAGGTCTGACACCATCCGATGTCTCGCTTGAGCGCATGGAAACCGCTTGGCAACGGGTGAAAATCCAAGAGAAATAAGGTATGTAAATTAATTTACATCGCCCTCCGGCGCAGCACTGATCCCCGAGTCCGGAAAAATATTAACATATAATTGCTGAAATTTACAGGTGAGCCGGTTGGCATGCCGTCTGTTTCGTACAAATCAAGAACAAATAGAGTAAATGAGGCCGTGGCTGCGGCAGGGAGGTCATCTGCCGCAGCCGCCCGGCCTATACCGCCGGTCGCCGTACTGGCTCCGGCAGCGGGATGAACTCCACCGCATCGGATGGCACCCGGGCGAAGCGTCCGTCCCGCCAATCCGCCTTGGCCTGTTCGATCCGCTCCCGCGAGGAGCTCACGAAATTCCAGAACATGTAGCGCGGTCCATCCATCGCCGCCCCGCCCAGCAGCAGCAGCCGCGCCCCGGCTGGTCCCGCCCGCAATGTCAGGCCCGACTTCGGATGGAACACCAGCATGCGCCCCGCCCCATGGGTATCGCCGGCGCTGCTCACCTCGCCCTCCACCACATAGGCGGCGCGTTCCTCATGCCCATCCGGCATCGGCACCACGGCGCCCGGCGCCAGCACCGCATCGGCATAGAACAGCGGCGAGGAGACGGCGACCGGCGCCCGCAGCCCCCAGCCCTCCCCGGCGATCAGCCGCAGCCGCAGCCCGGCCTCCTCCACCAGCGGCAGGCTGGCGGCCGGGTGGTGGGCGAAGCCGGGCGTGGACTCCTCAGCTTCCTTGGGCAGCGCCACCCAGGACTGGATGCCCGAAAGGCTGCGGCGTTCCTGCCGGCTCGCGGCGCTGCTGCGTTCGGAATGGGTGATGCCTCGCCCGGCGGTCATCCAGTTGACGTCGCCCGGCAGGATCGGCTGGTCCGAGCCCAGGCTGTCACGGTGCTGGATCGAGCCCTCGAACAGATAGGTGACGGTCGACAGGCCGATATGCGGATGCGGCCGCACGTCGAGGCCGGTGCCGGCCAGGAACTCACCCGGCCCCATCTGGTCGAAGAAGATGAAGGGGCCGACCATCTGGCGTTGCTGCGCCGGCAGGGCACGGCGCACTTCGAAGCCGCCCACGTCATGGGCGCGGGGCAGGATCGTCAGGGCAACATCGGGGACGACATCGGGATCGGGGGACATGGGCTATGCTCCAGGCTGGAAACCCGAAGCATAGCCACCCAAGGCCAGCCATCCTCATCACGCCTGGCGATGAGCGCTATTCGGCGAGCAACGCGTCCCGCAGGGCTTCCCAGCTCACCCGGTCCGGCGCGACGATCAGCCCGCCCGAGGTCAGATGCGGCCCATAGTCGCTGCCATCGAAGCGCGCAGCATAGCCGCCCGCCTCCCGATGCAGCAGCCAGCCCGGGGCATGATCCCAGGGCATCAGCTTGTTATACAGCAACGCATGGGCATGGCCGCCGGCGACCAGCCGGTATTCATGCGCGGCGCAGCGCAGGCTGAGACTCGCCGCCAGACGCGGGAGGCGCGCGGTGACCCGTGACCGCAACGGCTCGGCCAGCCAACTCCAGGAGACAGCGGCGACCATCTGGCTGACCGGCACCGGCGGCGCCACCTGCAGATCGCGCCGATGGCCATCCGGCGCCTCGATCCAGGCCCCCTCGCCGCGCAGCGCCATGGCGGTATCGTCGCCGAGCGGATCATGGATCCAGCTCGCCACGATCTCGCCTCGCACCATGGCCGCGGCCATGCAGGCAAACAGCGGCAGTCCGGCGGCGAAATTGGCCGTGCCGTCCACCGGATCCACCACGAAGGACAGTTCCGCCCCGGCGATCCGGCCCAGCAGGGCGGGCTCGGCGGCACAGGCTTCTTCCCCCACCACCACGCAGCCGGGGAAGCGGGCGAGCAGCCCGGCGGTGATGACGCGCTCTGCCGCCTCATCCGCATCGGTCACCAGGTCGAGCGGCCCGGATTTGGTCCGCACGGCGCCTTCGCCGAGCCGGCGGAAGCGGGGCAGGATCTCCGCCCGAGTGGCGTCACGCAGCAGCGCCGCAACCTCGCCCATGGCCTTGGCATCGAAGCGGATGCTCATGTTTGCGGCTGTTCGAAGCGGGCGCGATCGGTCGCGGAAAGCCGCACCGTCACCTGCACATCGGCATCGGTATCGGCCCGGTCGAGCACCTCGCCATGACGGTAGAGCCAGGCGAGCCGGGCACCGTCATCGGACGGAATGGCATAGCGCACCACTTCGAGATTGGCCGAAAGCCGCGTATCCAGCACTTCGAGCAGGGCCGCCAAGCCCTCCCCGGTGATGGCCGAGACGGCGACCGCGCTGTCGCCCTCGACCGCCGCCCCCGGTACCGCGCCAATGCCGCCGAGCAGGTCGGCCTTGTTCAGCACCTCGACCATCCGCTGCTGCCAGCCCTCGTCGAGCGGGGCATTGGCACCCTCGGCCATCTCCTCCAGCACCTTCAGCACGTCGCTGCGCTGCGCCGCGGTATCCGGATGCGCCACGTCGCGCACATGCAGGATGACATCGGCCACAGCGACCTCCTCCAGCGTGGCGCGGAAGGCCTCGACCAGCTGGGTCGGCAATTCGGAGATGAAGCCAACGGTATCGGATAGGATGGCGCGCCGGCCGGAAGGCAGGCGGATGCCGCGCATGGTCGGATCGAGCGTGGCGAACAACTGGTCCTGGGCCAGGACGTCGGCCCCGGTCATGGCATTGAACAGCGTCGACTTGCCGGCATTGGTATAGCCGACCAGGGCGATGACCGGATAAGGCACCCGTTCCCGCTGCCGCCGGTGCAGGCCGCGGGTACGGCGCACCTGCTCCAGCTCCTTCTTCAGCTTCACCATGCGGTCGGTGATCAGGCGGCGGTCGATCTCGATCTGGGATTCACCCGGACCGCCGAGGAAGCCGAAGCCGCCGCGCTGCCGTTCCAGATGGGTCCAGGACCGGACCAGCCGGGTCCGCTGGTAGTCCAGATGCGCCAGCTCGACCTGCAGCGCGCCTTCCTTGGTCCGCGCCCGCTCGCCGAAGATTTCCAGGATGAGACCGGTCCGGTCGATGACCTTGCAGCGCCATTCCCGTTCCAGGTTGC
>JAQGIA010000423.1 GCA_028291445.1 Belnapia sp. | reverse complement strand
TAGCGCGGTCTCCTCCATCATGCCGCAGAAGAAGAATCCGGTGGCGCTGGAACATGCCCGGGCAGCGGCGGGTGCGGTGCAGGGGGCGCTGCTGGCCGCGCTGGCGGCGACCAAGAACACCGCCTTCGCCGACGTGAACGATGCGGTCACGTCGGTGAACGAGCCGGTGCTGGATGCGGCGCTGCGCACCCGGCGCATCCTGGCGCTGTTCGAGGAGGTCTTCGCCCAGCTCAGCCTGCGCCCGGCGCGGATGGCGCAGGCGGCGGCCGCTGGCTTCGGCACCGCGACCGAACTGGCGGATGTCATCGTGCGGGAGGCCGGGCTGTCCTTCCGCATGGCCCATGGCGTGGTGGCCGTGGTCGTGCGGGATGCGCTGGCGGCGGGACGCGACGCCGAGGCGATCACCGCGGCGGACCTCGATGCGGCGGCGCAGGGGCTGTTCGGCCAGACACTCGGCATCCGGCCGGCGGCAGTGGCGCAGGCGCTGGACCCGGCGGAGAATATCCGCAGCCGGACGGTGCTGGGCGGCCCGGCGCCCGTGGAAGTGGCCCGCATGCTGGCGGCCCGCGATGCGGCGCTGCGCCAGGATACTGCGGCGGTCGCGGCGATAGAGGCACGGATCGGCGCGGCGCGCGCGCGATGCTTCACCCTGGCCCGGGCCATGACGGAGGGGTGAGGCCGGCGGCGCAGTCGCCGCTCGATTGCCGGGCGGCGGCGGCGCATGATCGGCCCGCCAGGAGGAACCAGCATGTCCGCCCGTATCGCCCTTGTCGCCGCCGGCTTGGCCGCGGCGCTGCTGCTGCTGCCCGGCGCGGATGCCGCGGCCCGGGGCGGCCACCGGCATGGCGGAGGCGGATTTGGCGGCGGGTATGGCGGCGGCCACTATGGCGGGTATCGCGGTGGCTACGGCGGCGGTTACCGGGGGGGCTACGGCGGGGGCTACCGCGGCGGCTATGGTGGCGGCCTGTATGTCGCGCCGGCGCCCTATTACCGGCCGCGCGCCTATGGCTACGGCTATGGCCCGTCCTATGGCTATTACGCCCCGCCGCCGGTGATCTACACGCCACCGCCCCTGGTCTATGGCGCGCCGACCGGGAATTACCTGCCGCCCGCCAGCGGGGCGGATGGCGGCTACAAGCGCTGAAGCGAGCTGCGAGATTGGAGCCTGAAGCGGCAGCGCACCACTCGGCTGCACCCGAAGGGCGCTAATCCAGGCGGATATCGGCCCGGCGGATCACCGCGCCGTAGCGGGCGACCTCGGCACCGACCAGCGCCGCAGCCTCGGCCGGGGTGCCGCCGGCCGCTGCGAAGCCGGCATCCAGCAGCCGGGCGCGCAGGCCCGGGTCGGCCAGGGCCTGGTTCACCGCCGCCGACCATCGTTGCACCACGGGCTCCGGCAGGCCGGCGGGGCCGAACAGCATGTACCAGACGTTCAGGTCGTAATCCGGCACGCCGCTTTCCATCACCGTCGGCACGCCGGGCAGCTGGTCCGACCGCGCCGCGGTGGTGACCGCCAGGCCGCGCAGCCGGCCGGCGCGGATATGCGGCAGCACCGAGGAGAGCGTGTCGAAATTCACGTCCACCACCCCGGCGGCGAGGTCGATCACCACCTGCCCGCTGCCGCGATAGGGGACGTGCACCATGCGGGTGCCGGTCGCCAGCATGAACAGCTCGGCTGCCAGGTGCTGGCTGGTGCCGACGCCGTTGCTGGCAAAATTCAGCTTGCCCGGACTGGCCTTCGCCTGGGCGATCAGCCCGGCGAGATCGGCCGCCGCCGAGGTGGCGGGCACGGTCACCACCATCGGCACCGTGGCGACCAGGGCCAGCGGCGTCACGTCGCGCAGCGGGTCGAAGGGCGGCGCGCGCATGGCCAGCGGCACCTGGACGTTGTTGCTGACGGTGCCCAGCGTGACCGCATGACCATCCGGCCGGGACCGGGCCGTGGCGACGATGGCGATGGTGCCGCCGCCGCCGGTGCGGTTCTCCACCGCGACCGGCTGGCCGAATTCCTCCCCCAGCTTCGCCGCCAGCAGCCGGGCCAGGATATCGGTGCCGCCGCCCGGGGCGAAGCCGACCAGCATACTGATGGTGCGGGTGGGAAAGCCGGCCTCCTGCGCCAGGGTGGCGGCGGGGAGGGTGAAGGGCAGCAGGGCGGCGGCGAGGCCGCGGCGGGTGGCCATGGCGTTCTCCCCTCCCCGCCCCTAGAGCCTCGCCGCGCCCAGTTCGGCGGCCAGCGTGTCGAGCTGGGCGCGCAGTGCCGGCGGGATGGGCACGCCCTCCACCACGCGGCGGGCGCGGGTAGCGGCGCTCTGCTCGCCGGGCAGGAAGATGCGCTCGACGCCGGGCAGCCGCTCGCTGCCGCGGATCTCCCGCGCCAGCGCGTCGATGCGGTCGCGGAAGGCCTCGGGGTCGCCGAAGGCGGCGATGTCGATGGCGAGGATGGCCTGGCCGGTATTGGTCACCGTGGTGTCGTCGGCGTTGAAATCCACCACCTCGCGGCCCATCGCCGCGCCGTTGAGGGTGCCGGCCAGCAGGCCGAAGACCAGCGCGAGGCCATAGCCCTTGTAGCCGCCGATCGGCAGCAGCAGCCCCTCGTTCGCCCGCTTGGGATCGGTCAGCGCCTGGCCGAGGCGGTCGATCATCCAGCCCACCGGCATCGCCTCGCCGCGCTGCGCCTTGACCTTCACCTTGCCATAGGCGGCGACGGTGGTGGCCATGTCGAGCACGATGGGCGGCTCGTGCCGGGCCGGGATGGCGACGGCGATGGGATTGGTCGAGAGCAGCAATTCCAGCCCGCCCCAGGGCGGCAGGTGGTTGGCGCTGCCGACCGCGAGGTAGAGGCCGATCATCCCCGCTTCCTGCACCATGCGGGCATAGAGGCTGGCGGGGCCGGCATGGTTGCCGTTCCGCACGCCGCACCAGGCGACACCCTGGGTGCGGGCCTTGGCGATGGCGGTGCGGGCGGCCAGCGTCGTCGCCAGATGGCCGAGGCCGTTGTCGCCATCGATCAACGCCGAGGCGGGGCGTTCCTCGATGATGCGGGGGGTGGCGCAAGGATTCATGCCGCCGGCGCGCATGCGGCGGACGTATTGGGCGAGGCGGAACACGCCATGGCCATCGGCGCCGATGAGGTCGGCCTCGGCCATCAGCCCGGCGACCTGCGCCGCATCCGCCGGCGGCACGCCCACCGCCTGGTAGATGCCGGCCATGAAGCGGCGAAGATCCTCGGCGGCGACGCATTCGGCCATATGGTTCGCTCCCTGTCGCGCGAGCCGGTTCCGTTCCCCGGCTTATGAGGGCGAGCCTATCATGGGCAGTTTGCCCGCAGCGCGGATTGCGGTGGGAAAAAGCCTTACACCGGCGTGGCGGCCCCGGGGCAGGATGTGGCCGGCAATGCCAACAGGCTTTCAGCCAGGCGATGCAGCTCGGCTTGGCGAAACGGCTTGCCAAGCATGGCGACGCCCGGCGGCAGGCTGGACAGCGCGGCGATATCGACGAAGCCGAAGGCGATCACCGCCGCCAGTCCTGGCCGTCGCCGACGGGCCATCGCCACCAGATCCGGCCCGGAAATGCCGGGCAAGGCGTGGTTGGCGACCAGCAGGTCCAGGTCGGGCGTCAGCATCGCCAGGGCGCCTGCGGCGGTCGAGGCGCGGCGGACGTCGAAGCCGCTCGCCCGCAGGAAGGCGCCGACCGTAACCAGGACATCCGCGGCGTCATCCACCAGCAGCGCGATCCGCTGCGACCCTGCCGGCAGGGTCCCCGGCGCGGCGGCCCGGGTGCCCATCCGGGCGACGAGCAACCGCGCCTCGTATGCCTCCCACGCCGTCCGCAGCGCGACATGCCGGTGCCGCACCCGGCCGGGCGAGGCCCCGAGGGAGGCAACGCTGTCTTCCATCGGCCGCAGCTCGGCCGGCAATGCGAAGCCGCGCGCCAGGTGCAGGTCGTTCAGCAGTTGCAGCACCGCGTCGACCCGTTGCTCCGCGGGGCGACCGGTGGGAAGGCGGGCCCGGCCCCTGGCGGAGGCGGCGATCAGCAGCCGCGCGCGGGTGATATCCTGCCGCCAAGCTGCGCCGGGCCTTCGCGCCTGGGCGGTGGAAACGCGTCGCGGCATTCCATCGGCATCGTCGTTCTCGGGCAAGATGTGACTCCCATGAAGGGCCACACATCGCATTCGCGATCCGCTGCCCGTTGCATCGACGCCGTCCGTTTTCTGGCCGGAGAATGATGCAGGCTTTCCGTAAACAAACCCTGACGCGGCGGCAGGAAGCCGGACCGCTACCACCATGCAACGCCGATGGGCGGCAGGCCGGGGCGGTCCTGGCGCTAGGTTGCCGGCAGGATCGTGCCGCGGCACTCGCCGAAGCCGATCGGCACGCAGCCCTCGCGCGTGGCACGGGCGCGGAAGATGATGGTGTCGCCATCTTTGAGAAACCGCCGCTCCTCGCCATTCGGCAGGATCACCGGCTTGCGGCCGCCCTCGGTGATTTCCAGCAGGGCGCCGAAGCCGTCCGGCGTTGGCGCGGAGATGGTGCCGCTGCCGAGCAGGTCGCCGGGCGAGAGGTTGCAGCCGCCGACGGTGTGGTGCGCCACCAGCTGCGCCGGGGTCCAATAGAGGTGCCTGGCATTGGCGAGGGAGAGCCGGAACGGGCCGCCGCCGGGGGTCTGCAGCAGCACTTCCAGTTGGAGATCCAGCGCGCCGCCGGCCTGGTCCGCGGCATCCAGCAGATAGTCGAGCGGCGCCGGGTCGCCGGCCGGGCGTGGCGGCTGCTGGATGCGGAAGGGCGCCAGGGCCTCGGGCGTGACGATCCAGGGGCTGATGCTGGTGCAGAAATTCTTCGCCAGGAAGGGGCCGAGCGGCTGGGCCTCCCAGGCCTGGATGTCGCGCGCCGACCAGTCGTTCAACAGGCAGTAGCCGGCGATCATGCCGGGCGCGGCGGCGATGGGCACCGCATCCCCCTGGGCATTGCCGCCACCGATCCAGATGCCGAGTTCCAGTTCGTAGTCGAGGTTGCGGCAGGCACCGAAGCTCGGCGCCGTCTCCTCCGGGCGCTTCCGCTGGCCCTTCGGGCGACGGACCGCGGTGCCGGAGGGGCGGATGGAGGAAGCCCGGCCGTGATAGGCGACGGGGACGTATTTGTAGTTGGGCAGCAGCGGGCTATCCGGGCGGAACTGCTTGCCGGCGTTGAAGGCGTGGTGGATGCCGGCGAAGAAATCCGTGTAGTCGCCGATCCGCGCCGGCAGGTGCAGGGTGCAGCCGGCGGCCGCGTGCAGATGCGGCCGGACCTCCTCCGCCCGGGCGCTGTCGGCGGCGAGCAATGCCGAGAGTGCCGCCCGCAGCGGCGCGGTGCCCAGGGCGAGGGTCGCGTTCAGGCTCTCGGCCGCCATGGCCGCGGCGGCGGGGCGCGCCGCCTCCGGCAGTAGCGTGGCGATGGCGGCGACATCGAGGATGCTGTCGCCGATGGCGATGCCGCCGCGTGGCCGCCCGCCGGCCGGGCTGAAGACGCCGAGCGGCAGGTTCTGGATGGGGAAATCCGCGTGGCCATTGGCCGAGGCGACGAAGCTGCGCCGCTGCGGATCATGCGTCGTGTCCATCAGCGGACTCCGGTAACCGCTTGGGCAGTCCGTCCCAGCAGGCATCGTAGCTCGGCTGGAGCTGCGGCGCGGCCATGGCGAAGACGCTGGGGCGGATGATTTGGCTGGTCTCGACCATGAAGGCCAGCGTGCCCTCCAGCTTGTGCGGCGCGAGATCGGCGGCGATGGCACGTTCGGTGGTGGCGGCATCCGGGCCATGACCGCTGAGCCGCGGATGCAGCGAGACGCCACCGGGAGCGAATCCCGCCGCCTTGCCGTCGTAGGCGCCATGGACCAGCCCCATGCATTCATTCATCACGTTGCGATGGAACCAGGGTGGCCGGAAGGTCGCCTCGGCGACCAGCCAGCGCGGCGGGAAGATGACGAAGTCCATGTTGGCGACGCCGGGCGCGGTGCCGGGGCTGGTCAGCACGGTGAAGATCGACGGGTCCGGGTGGTCGAAGCTGACCGTGTTGATGACCATGAAGTGGCGCGTGTCGTAGACGTAGGGCGCGTTGTTGCCGTGCCAGGCCACCACATCCAGCGGCGAATGATCGAGCGTGGTGGTCCAGAGCCCGCCCTGGAATTTCTGCACCAGCTCGGTCGGTTCGTCGCGTTCCTCGAACCAGGCGATGGGCGAGAGGAAGTCGCGCGGATTGGCCAGGCCATTGGCGCCGATCGGGCCAAGGTCGGGCAGCCGCAGCGCGGCGCCGTGGTTCTCGGCGGCATAGCCGCGCGCGGTGCCGTCCGGCAGTTCCACGCGGAATTTCATGCCGCAGGGGATGACGGCGATCTGGCCGGGGCCGACCAGCAGGCGGCCGCATTCGGTGGCCAGCAGCAGGCGGCCCTGTTCGGGAACCAGAAGAAATTCGCCGTCGCTGTTCTGGAAGACGCGGTCCATGGATTGGTTGGCGCAATAGATGTGGATGGTGACGCCCGACAGCGCCTCGCCCGGGGCGTTGGCGCCGATGGTCGTCAGCCCGGCGATGAAATCGGTGGGCGCCTCGGGGATAGGCAGCGGGTCCCAGCGGAGACGGTTGGGCGTCGGCGGCGCCAGCGGGCCGCAAAGCAGCCCCTGATCCATGGGGCGGAAAGCGCCATGCCCGGCCGAGGGGCGGATGCGGTACAGCCAGGACCGCCGCGCCTCGGCGCGGGGGACGGTGAAGGCGGTGCCGCTGAACTGCTCGGCATACAGGCCGTAGGGAGCCTTCTGCGGGCTGTTGCGGCCCTGCGGCAGGGCGCCGGGCAAGGCCTCGGTGGCGAATTCATTGCCGAAGCCGGACTGCATGGCGAGTTCCATCGATGCCTCCCTTTGGCCGCCTGATTGCGCCACCCGAAGTAAGGTTTCGAATGAAACCGGCTACCTCACCCGGGCCAGCAAGCGGCGGGCGCGTTCCACCACCGGCAGGTCGATCATCGCCCCCTCGAAGGCCACGGCGCCGGAACCCTCGGCCAGCGCCGCGTCGAAGGCGGCGATCAGCCGGCGCGCGCGGTCGGCCTCGGCCGGGGCGACGCCGTATTCCTCGTTGATGATCGGCACGTGCAGCGGATGGATGCAGGCGGTGCAGGCGAAGCCGAGGCGGCGGGAGCGCTTGAGCGAGGCGCGATACCCATCGAGGTCGTTGAAATCGGCGAAGGCGCCGACCGAGCCGAGCGGCAGGACCCCGGCCCCACGCGCTGCGGCCACCGCCATCATGCCGAAGTGGTAGAGCATGTCGGCACCGGGCACGGCCTCAAGCTCGGTCGAGAGATCCTCCGAGCCGACGCCGAGCGCGGCCATGCGCGGATCGGCGCCGGCAATGGCGACCAGGTTGGGCAGCGCCTGCGGCGTCTCGACGATGCCGATGAAGCGGGTATGGCCGATGGGCAGGCCGAGCGCCGCCTCGCGCACCGCGACCACCTCGGACAGCAGCTTGATATGCTCCCCGCCCATCACCTTGGGCAGCATCAGCGCGGTGACCTGCGGCATGATGGCCGCGGCGATATCGGGGATCGCCAGTTCCAGTGCCCGGTTGATGCGGACCGCGACCTCGTTGCCGGCGGCATGGACCAGCGCCGCGGCGCCGGGCAGCGCGGCGCGGGCGGCGGCTTTCTCCGGCGGCGGGATGCTGTCCTCCAGGTCGAGGATGATGACGTCGGCGCCGCGGGTATGCGCCTTGGCGACGAAGCGCTCGGCGGTGGCCGGGACGAACAGCAGGGAACGCCAGGTGGGGAGGGTCATGAGTGGGGGTCCTTCAGGCGGCCGCGCCGGTTTGCAGCATGGCGGCGATCTCATCCGGGGTGTAGCCGGCCTCGGCCAGGATCTCGGCGGTCTGCGCGCCGAGCCGCGGGGCGGGCAGCACCGCCTCCCGCATGCCGCCGCGGAAGGTGACGGGGGTGCGGGTGCGGCGGATGCGGCCCTCGGTCGGGTGGTCGTCGAAGTGCCAGAAGCCGACATCGCCGAGATGCGGATCGTCCAGCAGGTCGTCGATGGTGTTGTAGCGGGCGGCGGGCACATCGGCCTCGGCGAAGACCTCCAGCCATTCGGCGGTGGTCCGCTGAGCCAGCGCCTCGACCTGCACGGTGAAGTAATCCGCGGCATTGCGGGTCCGGGTGATCGGCGTGGCGAAACGCGGATCGTCCCGCAGCTCCGGCCGGCCGATGGCGTCGAAGAAGGCGAAAGCCTGGCGGTTGTCGTTGGGGCGGACGGTGATGTAGCCATCGAGCGTCGGCAGCGGGCGGTAGTCGGGCGAGAGCAGGCGGGCGTCGCCGGTCGGCCCCTCGGGCGGATCGAAGGTGGCGGCGCCGAGATGCTCGCTGGTGACGAAGCTGGCCATGGTCTCGAACATCGGCACCTCGATCGATTCGCCATGCCCGGTCTTCTCCCGCCGGTACAGCGCGAAGCCGATGGATTGCGCGGAGACCAGGCCGGTGATGTGGTCGGTCATCACCATGGGCACGAAGCGTGGCTCGCCGATGGCGCGGTCGAAGGTGCCGGCGACGCCGGACAGCGACTGGATGATCGGGTCATAGGCCGGGCGGTTGGCGTAGCGCCCATCGGTGCCGAAGGCGACGATGCCGCAATGGATCAGCCG
>JAQGIA010000422.1 GCA_028291445.1 Belnapia sp. | reverse complement strand
GCCCGCCCCCGCACCGCCGGCGCCCCCCGCGGTCGGCACCGATACCGGCCGCCCGCTGCCCCGCTTCGCCGCGCTCGGGTCCAACCAGGTCAACCTGCGGGTCGGGCCGGACCTGCGCTTCCGCATCGACTGGACCTATCAGCGCAAGGACCTGCCGGTGCAGATCGTCGAGGAGCATCAGGCCTGGCGCCGCATCCGCGACCCGGAAGGCACCGAGGGCTGGGTGCAGAAGCCGCTGCTCGCGGCCCGCCGTACCTTCCTGGTGCAGGGCGAGGAGCGGGCGCTGCGGCGGCGGCCGGAGGATGCGGCGGAGCCCGTCGCCCGGCTGCGGCCCGGGGTGATCGGCAGCCTCCGCCATTGCGAGGCCGGCAGCGGCTGGTGCGAGGCGCGGGTCGGCGATTACCGCGGCTGGATCAAGCGCAGCGAGATCTGGGGCGTGGCGGCGGACGAGGTCATAGACTGAGCAAAGCTGGGACTGAGGAAAGCTGGACGCGCCCCCCGCCGGCGCCTTAGCCTGTACCGATGAGCGACGTCCCCATCCCGGCCATCCATGATCTCGGCGGCGCCAGCCGCTATCGTTGCACCCCCGTCGAGCGCGACGAGGCGCCGCCGGATGATTTCGGCAAGCGGGTCGATGCGCTGCGGCAGATCCTGGCGCAGAAGAAAATGATGACGGTGGACGAGCTCCGGCGGGGCATCGAATCCATCCCCGAGGCCGAATACTTCACCCTGACCTATTACGAGCGCTGGCTCACCTCGATCACCACGCTGATGGTCGAGAAGGGCGTGATCGCCGCGGAGGAGGTGCGATGAGCGCCTTCCAGCCCGGCGACCGGGTGCAGGTGAAGGACGACTGGCCGGAGCGGCGTGGCCGCTGCCATATCCGCACGCCACATTATCTGCGTGGGCGCAGCGGCACGGTGGAGCGGGTGCTCGGCAGCTTCCCCAATCCGGAGGACCTCGCCTTCGCCCGGCCGGCCCCGGCGCGGCCGCTGTACCACATCCTGTTCGACCAGCCGCCGATCTGGTCCGAAGGCGAGGCCGGCGACAGCCTGCTGGTGGAAATCTTCGAGCATTGGCTGGAGCCGGCGAGCCCGACCCCCTCAGCATCGAAAGAAGCAGCATGAGCGCGCCCGCCCGTCCCGAATCCCTGGCCCTGCTCGAGAAGCTGATCACCGCGCTGAAGGCCAAGGGCCTGGTGTCCGAGGCGGAGATCGCCGCCCGCCAGGCCAGCACCGATCGCGCCAGCCCGGAAATCGGCGCCCGCATGGTGGCCAAGGCCTGGCTCGACCCCGCATGGCGCCAATTCATGGTGGCCAATGGCGCCGCCGCCGCCGAGCAGATGGGCGTCTCGATGGCCGGCGCCCCGCCGCTCGGCATCCTCGAGGATACGCCCAGCCTGCACCATCTGGTGGTTTGCACCCTGTGCAGCTGCTACCCGCGCGCGGTGCTCGGCTATCCGCCGCATTGGTACAAATCCTTCGAATACCGGTCGCGGGCGGTGCGGGAGCCGCGCGCGGTGCTGGCTGAGTGGGGCACCAGCGTGCCGGCCGGCGTGCAGCTCCGGGTCATCGACAGCACCGCCGATTACCGCTGGATGGTGCTGCCGCTGCGCCCCGAAGGCACCGAGGGCTGGACCGAGGAGCAGCTCGCCGCCCTGGTCACGCGCGACGTGCTGGTCGGGGTTGCGCTGCCGCGGCTTCCGGTGGCCATGGCCGCCGAGTAGCCTGCGCCGGCGGCTTCGGCCGCGCGGCCTGGGTCGGGAGGACAGCATCCAAAGAATCAACCGGCCCCGCGCCATCGGCGCGGCGGGCGCATCATGGCCGAGGTGACACCGACAGCCGAGGACGGCCTGCCGGAGCCGCGCCGCAGCTTCGCGGTCGCCGCCATCTTGGTTTCCATCGTCATCACCGTGCTCGATACCGCCATGATCAACGTGGCGCTGCCGGCGATCGGGCGGGATCTCGGGGTCGATCCGGCCAGGGTGATCTGGCTGACCAATGGCTATCAGGTGGTGGTGGTGGCGACGCTCATCTCCTTCGCCTCGCTGGCCGAGATCCTCGGCTTCCGCCGGGTCTTCCTGGCCGGGATGGTGGTCTATGTCGGCGCCTCGCTGGGCTGCGCGCTGGCCCCGACCTTCCCGCTGCTGGTCGCGGCCCGCGTGGTGCAGGGGCTGGGCGCCTCGGCGGTCATGGCGCTGACCGCGGGGCTGGTGCGCTACACCTATCCGTCGCGGCAGCTCGGCCGGGCGATCGGGGTGAATGCGATGACCGTCGCCATCTCGGCGGCGGCGGGTCCGACGATCGGCTCCACCATCCTGGCGCTGGGCCCGTGGCCCTGGTTGTTCGCGGTGAACGTGCCGCTCGGGATCGTCGGCATCGTGGTCGGCTACCTCACCCTGCCGCAGACGCCACGGGCGCGCCGGCGCTTCGATTGGACGGCGGCGGGACTGGCGGCGTTGGCCTTCGGGCTGATCTTCCTCGGCCTGGACCTGCTGTTGACGCTGCCGCTGGTGGGGGTGACCGGGCTCGCCCTGGGGACGGTCGCGGCCCTGGCGCTGGTGCGGCGGGATCTGGCGACGCCGACGCCGCTGCTGCCGCTCGACTTGCTGCGGCTGCCGGCCGTCGCGGCCTCCGTCGCCGCCTCGGTCTGTGCCTTCGCCGCCTGGTCGCTGAGCTTCGTGTCGCTGCCCTTCCACTTCATCGCCAATGGCCACAACCAAGTGGAAACCGGGGTGCTGATGACGCCCTGGCCGCTGGCGCTGGCCATTGCGGCACCGCTGGCGGGGCGGCTGTCGGACCGCCTGCCGACGGCGCTGCTGTGCATGCTGGGGGGCAGCGTGCTGTCCGTCGCATTGCTGGCGCTGGTGCTGCTGCCGGGCGCCTCGCCGATCCCGGTGCTGGCGGTCGCCGTCGCGGTGGCCGGGGCCGGCTTCGGCTTCTTCCAGACCCCCAACAACCGCACCATGCTCCTGGCTGCGCCGATGGCGCGCAGCGGCGGCGCCGGCGGCATGCAGGCGACGGCACGGCTGGCCGGGCAGACGCTGGGGACGACGCTGGTGGCGATCGCCTTCCAGCTCGGCGGCGGGCCCAAGCTGGCGCTGGCGGCAGGGGTCGGCTTCGCCCTCGCCGCCGCGGTGTTCAGCATGCTGCGGGGACGGCTTTAACCGGCACGCCGCTGCTCGCCGCGGTCCTGGCTTGGTCGGCGCGCCAAACCGCCGCATGGTCTCGCCCACGGCGTCACGCAGCGCCGCCTTGCGCGAGAAGGAATGAAACATGGCCCGGTTGCAGGACAAGGTCACCGTCGTCACCGGTGCGGCCAATGGCCTGGGGCAGGCCATCGCCCGCCGGCTCGGCCAGGAGGGCGCCAGGCTTGCCCTGCTGGACATCGACGAGCCCGGCCTGCAGGCGCTGGCAGCCGAGTTGCGCGCCTCCGGCACGGAGGTGACGACATGTTCCGGCGACGTCACCGAGGAAGCGGTGGTGCAGCAGGCCTTCGCCCGCATCCAGGCCGAGCTTGGGCCGGTCGATGTGCTGGTGAACAATGTCGGCGGCAGCCGCAACGCCAGGATCTGGGAGATGTCGGCGGCGGACTGGGATTTCACGCTGCGCCTCAATCTACGCCCGACCTTCCTCTGCACCCGCGCCGTATTGCCCGCGATGATGGCGCGCCGCAGCGGCAGCATCGTCTGCATGTCGTCGGGCTCGCGGGAGGGCACACCCTGGACGGCCGCGCATTCCGGCGGGGCCGCCTATGCCGCCGCCAAGGCCGGTATCCACGGCTTCATCCGGGATGTCGCGCTCGAAGTCTCGGCGCTCGGCGTTCGCATCAATGCGGTGGCGCCCGGGCCGATCGAAACCGACAAGACCCGTGCGGTCTTCGCCGAGATGAATGCGACGCTCGAGCACAGCCCCGATCGCATGGTGCCGATGCGGCGGATCGGGCAACCCCGCGAGATCGCCGACGCGGTGCTGTTCCTGGCATCGGACGAGGCAAGCTACGTCACCGGCGTCACCCTCGACGTGGCGGGGGGACGGTAGCGGGCTGCGGCAGGTGCAACGCTACGATCCTGCCGCTTTCGCCACGATGACCGGCGAGCACCTTGCCGATTCAGAGCCAGTGGTAGCGCCGCCAGATATCAGGACCGGAAGAAGCGCAGCAGGTCAGCATTGATCGTCTCGGCATGGGTGGTGCACATGCCGTGCGGATAGCCCGGGTAGATTTTCAGCGTGCCGTTGCGCAGCAGCTTGATCGAAAGCTCCGCCGCATCGGCGACCGGGACGATCTGGTCGTCGTCGCCATGCAGCACCAGCGTCGGTACCGCGATGGCCCGCAGATCCTCGGTGAAATCGGTTTCCGAGAAGGCCTTGATGCAGTCGTAATGCGCCTGGGCGCTGCCCATCATGCCCTGGCGCCACCAATTATCGATGACGCCGGGCGAGACGGCGGCGCCCTCGCGGTTGAAGCCATAGAAGGGGCCCGCGGGCACGTCGCGGAAGAACTGCGCGCGATTGGCGGCCAATGCGGCGCGGAAGCCGTCGAATACCGCGATGGGCAGGCCGCCGGGATTGGCGGCCGTCCGCACCATGATCGGCGGCACCGCACCGATGAGCACGGCCTTGGCGACGCGATCCTGGCCATGGCGCGCGACGTAGCGGGCGACCTCGCCGCCGCCGGTCGAGTGCCCGACATGGATCGCCTCCCGCAGGTCGAGCGCCGCCGCCAGCGCCGCCACGTCGGCGGCATAGGTGTCCATGTCATGGCCATCGGCGACCTGGGACGACCGGCCGTGACCGCGCCGGTCATGCGCGATAACGCGATAGCCCTGATGCAGGAAGAACAGCATTTGCGCGTCCCAATCATCGGCGCTCAGCGGCCAGCCGTGATGGAAGACCACCGGCTGCCCGGTACCCCAATCCTTGTAGAAGATGTCGACGCCAGGCTGCACGGTCAGGATCGGCATGAGTATCTCCGCAGGCCTTAGTGGATGGCCGTGATGGGCCCGGCCAGACCGGACAAGGCGTCGCAGGATGCAGAGCGCTGTCGTTCAAGGCGGCATCGCGGAGGGACGCGAGGCACGCGATAAACAACAGCCTGGACCATGATCCGCGCTGCTGTCGGCGCGGATCATGGTCCAGGCGGGCGACGAGAGGCAACCGCCCGAGGGTGACGGCGACGTTAATTCCTCGTACTGCCAGGCGACGGCGACGTCCGCACCGGCCCAGCCGGACACGAGGGCGCCCCGCGTGGCGGCAGGTTCAGCCGCCGTGGCGGTTCAGCTGGCCAGCCAGGCTCACCGGGGCCTGCGCCGCCGGCCAATACACCAGCTGCCGCTCGTTGCCGCCGCCGATGACCTGGGCAACCAAGCCGGAGGGGGCCTGCGCCTGGGTCTGGCCCGAATAGGCCAGGCTGCGGCTGCTGCTGTCGCCGACCAGCCGCGCATCGCCGCCGCCGACGACGTTCCGGCTGGGCACCACATACTCGATACGGGGGCCGCCATCGCCGCCGCCGCCGACCAGGCGAGGGCCATTGTCCTGCGCCTGCGCGGCACCGGCGGCGCCGAGTGCGATGATGGAAGCGAATACGGTATTGCGGAACATGGGGTGGTCTCCTTCGAAGGTCCGGCGCCCGGGGCTTCGCAGCCCCCGTCGCCCTCGACCGTTGGCAGCAAGATGGTCGTCGCCCCGGTGTCCGGCCAACTCGATTGCCGGATGGCCTCCATCCACCGGATGGATTCCTGATGACGCGGTCCAGCCACTATCTGGATGGTGGACACAGGCAGAGAGGTGACCATGACCCAGGACAGCGCAGCCGGCAGGACGCCGGCACTCGCCCGGGCGATCGATCGCTACTGCGGTAAATTCGGGCGGGACCAGTTGCCGTGCCTGTACGACACGCGGGGCGACGCCGAGGCGGTGGCGGCCGCCCTGCTCGACCATGCCGTGGCGGTGGGCCGGCCGCTGCGTTATGCGGGCGTGGCGGAGGCCCTGGGCAAGCCGGCCCCACCGGTGGGTGGCGCGATGTAGCGGCAGCCCAGGGACGCCTCCGCCGGTTTGCGACCGACGGGCTGGCGCGGCCACATCGGCGCAAGCCCGCGAGAGTCGCCTGGTGCCGCGGTGGACCGGCCTGGATCGCCCAGGGTCGCGGTGCCACCGACTACCGCCGACGCCATAAGAATCACAGCAAGGTCGCGGGCCTGCCGCCGACCGCCGGATCGTCGCCTTGGCTCGAAGCCTGGCCGTCAAGGTCCAGGGGTTCCGCTGGCCTCAGGCAGCCTCGCGCTCCTCCTCGACCGGGTCCTGATCGCTTAGCAGCGCGCGGGTGCTGGACCATCCGGCGCGTCGGGGCTGCGCCGACCTGCTGGCATTGAGCGGCCTTGACCCAGGAGCGCGAATGCCCGCTGCCGTGGACATGGCGAAGCAGGTCGCCACCGGCCACCGCGCCATCGCCGCGGCGACCCGGGCTGCGGACGCCGGTCTGGAGCGATACCCCTGACCCCAGCTCGGTCCTGGCTGGATTGGCACAAGAGGCGGCCTGAAAGTCAGCGATGAGCGGGCAGCGAAAGGTTAACATTTCTGAATCTTCATGAATATGACGCCATGCTTCATTCCAGAACATCCGTTACAAGACATGGTCGAACCACTTGGGCACCATCCGGCACGCGCCATCTTCGTTCTGAATACAGTCGGTATTCGCTGCACCGCTTGGAGCATCCGTCGATGCCGGCAACCTCCTCGCCTTTCGCCGATCCTTTGCTGTGGGGCAGGCCAGTGCCCGGCTGCGCTGTCAGGCTGCATCGGTTGACACGGCTCAGCGGCCCCTTCCCGCTCGCGCTCGGCCAGCAGACGCATCTGGTCTTCCTGCCCACCACGAATGGCGGCCGGGTCGGCCTCGGCCTGCGCCCCTCGCCATTGCTGCCGAATGAGTTGCTCGTGGTGCCCGGGCCGCAGCCTGCCCCCCCGGTCTGGTTCGGCGCGACGGGCCTGCTGCTGCTGGTCGAGGATGCACCGCTGCGACGGATGATGGAGCGCCTGGCTGCCAGGCCCGCCGACGGCATGGCCCCGCATGGCCCAAGCCTGGCGGCCAGCGTCCCGCTACGGCTGCGCGACCCGCTGCTGGCCCAGCTCGCGCTTGCCTTGGCCGAGGCGATGGAGCGGGACGACCGCGGGGCGCTGACGGGGCCGTTGGGCGAGGCGCTGGTGGCACGGCTGGCGGATGCCCTGCTGGCGCGGGCGCCGGCGCCGAGCAGCGATACCGGCGGTCTGGCGGCGTGGCGGCTGCGCCGGGTGGAGGCCTTCGCCAGGGAGCACCTGGGCCGCACCATCCGGCTGGCCGAGCTTGCCGCCGTCGCGGGCCTCAGCGTCTTCCACTTCAGCCGGGCCTTCAAGCAGACCACCGGCCATGCGCCACAGGCCTGGCTCATGCTGCGGCGGCTGGAGCGGGTTCAGGAATTGCTCGCGGATAGCGCGATTTCCCTCATCGATGCCGCCTTCGAAGCCGGTTTCTGCTCGCATGCGCATCTGACGGCGACCTTCCGCCGGGTGCTCGGTACGACGCCGAGCGCCTGGCGCGCCGAACTGCTCGACCGGGGCGCCACCAAGGCCAGACCCCTGCCGTGGGGCCGCCCCGAGAATTCGCGGGACAGCCAGCCGATGGGCCTGGCCCCGGTGACGTTGGCCCCCTTGACCTTGGCCCCGGTGACCTTGACCCCGGTGACCTTGGCCCTGGTGCCGGTTGCCCAGGATGCCGGCTGAAGCGCGGCCGGCATGATGGTGGCCTGGGATTTCGCCTTGCGACGCGGCGGCTGAACCGCTGCCCAGCGTCATGCGGCACGGCAAACTGGCTGTGGCGCGGTAACTTGACCGCAACCTGGGCCGGTCGGACGCAACCGGATGCAAGCGGCCGGATGCAGCGACGGCCAAAGATCGCAGAGCGAAACACTCTGCAAGGACGAAATGCCATGAAGTTCCGCATTGCCCTGATCGCCGGCTTGGCCATGCTCGGGGCCTGCGCCGATATCACGGCACCGTCCGGCCCGCCCATCGCCGGCGATTCGCGTGGCACCGCCGCGCCGCCGCTACGCACCGAAGGCACCAACCTGCCGCATAGCGCGAATGCTTCCGCCGGCACCGCCTCGATCGCCGGCTCGACCGGGGATGGCCGGCCGGTCATTTCCCGCACCGGCACGCCGAGCACGGATGTCGGCGGGGTTCCGCCGCAGCCGCGCCTGCCGCGCAGCAGGCCCTGATGTCCCGCCCCTGTCGTTGGTCGCCACCGGTGACCAACGACAGGGGCTGGCAGACCACCGACAGCATCGGCGAGTGTCCCGCAGCCGCGGGGCCCGACGCCGTTGCGAACAGCGGCGTCGGGCCACCTGCAGCAAAGCCGTGTGCAGGCTTGCGGCCGGCGATGTCGCCTGGCTTCGCCCCGGCCTGCCATTCGAACAGCACCTCGATGGAATTATCGGGCGCCTCGTCGCGTGTGAGCGGCACCCTTCAGGCTGCCCCAGGCCGGACCAGCCTGAAGGGCCGTGCCAAGCGGTTTTCGCCCGCTGGGCGACAGAATCCGGCCGCCATCACCCAAGGCGATATCGATTGCGCAACAGTCCGTGAACCGGCCTCGTCTTGGTCCGACGTCGCAAGAACCATCCTCGGAACCAGGCGTCTGGCCTCGGCCTGCGCAACTGCTTCGAGGATGTCCCGCACCATGCCGACCGCCATTCGCCTTGCCGTCCCGGCATGCGCGCTGCTGATCGCCACCGGCCTTGCCGCTTGCAGCAGCCCGCCCCCATCGCCGGCCGCGGAAGCGCCAGCCCCTGCGGCCCCGGTCCAGCGCGGGGAAGCCTCCTACTACGGTCCGCAATTCGAGGGCCGGCGCACCGCCAGCGGCGCGCGCTTCGACCCGGGATCGGATACCGCGGCGCATCGCACCCTGCCGCTCGGGACCGTGGCCGAGGTCAAGAACCTCGAAACCGGGCAAGCGGAGCGGGTCACCATCCGCGATCGTGGCCCCTACGTCAGGGGCCGGGTCATCGATCTGAGCCCGCGCACCGCCGAGCGCCTCGGCATGAAGCATCGGGGTACGGCGCCGGTGCAGGTCACCCCGATCGCCACGCCGGCGGGGGGCGAACGAACCGCCGCTGCGGCACCCGCGGAAGGCGCGACCTCGCCCGGCCGCTGACGCTGGTCCCGCCGCCACCGGGACCCGGTGGCGGCTCGCTCGGCGCCCGGCCGCTGACGCTGGTCGAAAGCGGCGCCGTCACCGCCCTGGCCCCATCCTGATCGACCGGATCGCCGAGCAGGCGGGCAAGCTGGCGATCACCGGCCGGCAGGGGGACCGCAGCGCCACGATCGAGGCCGACCGCCTGATCGTCGCCGCCGGCTTCCGCCCGGACCTGTCCTTCTTGCATGAAATACGGCTCGGCCTTGACCCGGCGGTGGAGGCGACGCCGGCGCTGGCGCCGCTGATCGATTCCCAACCTGCATAGCTGCGGCACCGTCCGACCGCATGGCCAGGCGGAATTGCGCTGGGCAGCCTGGTGCCGGGGCTGCCGGCGGCGCTCGACGCGCTGTCGCTCGGCGGCACCAGCCTGCCGATCGCCATCGGGCTGATCCTGGCGATGGTGCCACCATCGGCCCGAATCCGCTACGAGGCGCTGCCGGCGGTGTTTCGAGACCGGCGGATCCTGCTGCTGCCGCTGGTGCAGAACTGGGTCATCGGCCCGGTGCCGATGTTCGGCCTCGCCGTGCCGTTCCTGTCCGACCGGCCGGACTACCTGACCGGGCTGATCCTGATCGGCCTCGCCCGCTGCATTGCCATGGTGCTGGTCCGGAACCAGCTGGCGCGCTGCGGGCTCGTCGCCTTCAACAACCTTTTCCAACTGCTGTTCTTCGGCGCCCCTGCCCGGCTGCGGCTGGTCTCCACCCTCTCCTTCACCGTAGCGGACGGCATTCCCCGGGCGGCCCGGTAGCCTCCGGGGATCGCCGGCTCAGCGGCTGCCGGCGGCGCCGAACAGCCGGCGGAAGGCAGCGGCCGCCCGGGGGTACTGCTCGTTCGAGAGGAAGCCGTCGTAATCCGGCGCCGGCCAATCCCAGTAGCTGAAATAGGCGACATCCGGCGCGTTCAGCCATTCCGCCATGGCCTCGATGAAATAGGGGTCGTCGCCGCCACCGGCGCCATCCGGCCGGGTTCCGGTACCCCATTCGGGGAAGCTGCGCGGCTTGCCCCGGGCCCGGGCGAAGTCGCGCTGCCAGGCCAGGCCGTTGGGCTGGTCCCGCAGCCAGGCCCAGCGACGACGGAAGGCGGATTGCGGCAACTGCCAGTGCTGGTTGTAGACCGACATGCCGATCAGATCGACGACGTCGTCGCCGGGATAGGCCAGTTCGGGATCCAGCGCGTTGCGGCCAAGGCTGGGCGCCCATTCGAAGCGCAGGTCGGTGCCGGGCGTCGCCCGCAGGATGCCGACGACCCGCCGCCAATAGACGATGAAGGCGGCCGGGTCGGGCGCCGCCACCCAGGGCATCCAGTCGCCGTTGAACTCCCAGGCGAGGCGGATGGTGATGGCGCCATGGCCTTCCTGCACCAGCATCCGGCCCAGTTCCTGGAAGGTCGCGTCGAACTTGCCGGCAGCGCCCTGGGCCAGCGTGTTGATGCGGTCGGTGGTCAGCAGCGGGACCGCGAGGGAAAAGCGGTAGGGCGCGCCACGCCAGCAACGCAGCGCCCAGCGGGCGGAATTGATGATGTCGGGCATATCCGCGCAGGCCAGGAAATCCACCGCCCAGCCTGGCTGGCGGCCGAGCCAGCGGCCGAATTCGGCGATGCGCGGTGGTGAATCGCAGCCGGCGCCGCGATAGACGCCCAGCCGCGGGTGGACGGCCGGCGTGGCGGCAGCCCCCGCCACGGGGCGCGGCGGGGCCGTCACCGACAATGCGCCAAGCGCCAGGGCGGCCCGCCGGCCCGTCGCTTTGCCCGGCATGATCAACGGATGAGGCGCGGGGATGGCGGCGCCGAGCCGCTGTAGCCATGGTAGTAGTCGAGCGGGTCGAGCCGGCCGCGCCGCACCTGGGTGAAGACCGTCGCGGTCCGCGCCCGCACCGCCTCCGGCAACCGCTGGATCGCCGCCGCCACCATGCGGCGGGTGTTGCGCTTCCAGGCGACGGCAAACAGCACGGCATCGCTCAGCGGCGCGAGGCTCAGCGCATCGGCCACATGCATGATCGGCGGGCTGTCGATGACCACGAAGTCGTAGCGCTGCCGCGCGGCCTGCAGCAACTCGCCGAAGGCGGCGGATTGCAGCAGCACCTGCGGATGCCGGGCGGAGCGATCGGCGAGCAGGCAATGCAGCCCGCTGCGGTCATCGATGAGGACCGCATCGGCGACGTTGCTGCGGCCTTCCAGCACCGCCTCGAGACCCGGGCCGGATTGCACCACCCCGAGCACCTGGGCGAGGCGGGGCCGTCGCATGTCGGCCTCGATGATCAGTACGCGCATGCCATCCGCCGCGGCGAGCCGGGCAAGGGAGGCGGAAAGGGTGGTCTTGCCGTCGCCCACCTCGGAGGAGACCACCAGCGCGCAGCAGCCGGACCCGGAAGGCGCCACCGATTGCAGCTTGATGCGGAGCCCGCGCAGGGTTTCCGCGACATCGGACTGGCTGTCGTCCAGCACCTGCGTCGCCATGCCGTTGCGGTTGCCGCCGCGCAGCCGCGGCAGGCTGGCGGCATTCGGCCGGCCGGTCAGCATGACCAATTCCCCGACCGAGCCCACCGTGCCGTCGGTGGCGCGGCGCAGCACGACGATGGCGGTGGCCAGCAGCAGGCCGGCGAAGCTGGCGAACAGCACCATGATCCCGGTCGGCAGGCCGGCGGGCCGGCTCGGCACCGGGGCCGGGGAGATGATCCGGGCCGAGGCGAATTGCGCGGAGGAGAGCCGGGTCTGTTCCACCCGGGTCAGGAAGGCCTGGTAGATCTGCCGGCGCGCATCCGCCTCGCGCTGGAGCTGGGACAGCATCACCTCGGCATCGCGGCTGGACCGGGCGCTGCCGCGCGCCGTCACCAGGGCGCGCTCGGCATCCGCCAGGCGAATTCGCGCCGCGTCCAGGTCGCGTTGCAAGGTGGCGACGACCTTGCCGGTCTCGATCTCGATCTGCCGGCGGATGCCGCGCAGCTCGCCTTCGGCGGCGAGCCGGTCGGGGTGCCGGTCGCCCAGCCGCTGGGCCAGTCCGGCGGCGCGCTGCAGGATCTCGCCCTCGCGCTCCAGCAGGTTCTGGATCGCCGGCGAGGACAGCGCCTGGGCCGCGCCGCCACGACCCGGCCGCAGCGCGCTGTCGAGCGCGCTCTGGGCGCGGGAGACATCCTGCCGCGCGGTCGCCGACCGGTCCTGTTCCTCGCGCACCGCCAGGGCATCGGTGCTGCCGAGCGAGGTCTGGGTGAGGCCGAACTGGCGCAGCAGGGCCTGCACGCGCTGGTCGGCGGTCTCGACCTCGGCGCGGAGGGCGACCAGCCGCTCGGTGAGCCAGCGGTTGGCCTGGGCGGTGGTTTCTTCCTTGGCGGCGAGGTCGAGCGCCAGGTAGCGCTCCATGGCGGCATTCACCACCGCCGCCGCCAGCACCGGGCTGGGCGCGACGAAGCGGAGGGTGATGACGCTGCTGTTGTCGGCGGTGCGCACGTCGAGGCTTTTCCGCACCTCGGTCACCGCCTCGCTGAGGCGATCCTCGACCGGCTCGGGCGCCGGCTCCACGCCCAGCAGGGCGAGCAGCGCGGTGCGTCCGGCACGCGGCCATGCCAGCAACCAGTCGCGCCAGCCCTCCGTCGCCGGCGCGGCTTGCCCGGCCAGGGTGCTGGTCAGGGCATCGGTCAGGTCGAGGCTGCGGACCACCTCCTCGGCCAGCCGGCGGGAGCGGATGATGTCGGCCTCGGTCCTGACCCGCACCAGCCCGACCGGGCCGGCGGCGGCGACACCGCCCTGGCTCAGCTCGGGGATCACCGGCTCGCGGCTTTCGACCAGCAGCTGGCCTTCGCCGAGGAAGCGGACCGGCGCCAGGCGAGCGCCGATGAAGCCGAGGGCGCCGGCCAGAATGGCGGCCGCCAGCAGGCTGAATTTCGCGCGCCAGACGGTGCCCAGTAGCTGGTCGAAAGGCATGGCTTCGGCGCTCCATGGCGTCTGGTCGGGGGCGTCTTGGTCGGGCGTCTTGGTCGGGGGCCGCGCGCGACGGATTGGTTGTCGCGGCGGGCCCGGCGTCTGGCATGCCGGCAATTACCGCATCCCATTCGTTGGGTTGCGGTAACCGACATTATTGCCTGATCCTAGTAAAATCGTCAGTCTTGTCCTGAAATATGCGATTTGTCGCGTTAATCGTGCAAAACCTTAAATTTGGTTGCGATTCGATTGGCATTGCCCTAATGGCGGGTCCAATCCGGGGAAGTAGGATCATGTCACTGCACGGGCTGCAGCGCAGCATCAGGCCCTGGTTGCAGGACAAGATGCGATAATGCAACAAACTGATCGCGGCATCCAGGCCGTGCCGCGCCATGGCCCCTGCCGGCATCGGCCAGGCACCGGAACCCAGCGGTGACGACCACGGTCGGAACCTGGCTCGACCCCCGCCCGCCGCGGCCGGCGGAGGAGCATGGCGTTGCGTCGCGCCAGCCGCCGCTGCTCAGCCGCCAGGGCGCGGTGGACCGGCCGGCCTACCGCGCCCTGGTCGGCGTGCTTTTCGCCTCGATCTTCCTGCAGCGCTTCGCCGTGCCGGTGCTGGATACCATCGCGCTGAACCTGGCGGTCACCACCGCCGCGATTGCGCTGTTGCTGGCGCGCGGCTCGCTGCTGGTGGATGGCCGGCGGCTGGCGCTGTTCCTCGCCTTCGCCGCTGCGGTGATGCTGAGCGCGGCGCGCAATGCCGGCGAAGCCTCCCTTGCCTCGACCGCCCTGCTCTGCGTGGTCTGCGCGCCCTATGCCCTGTCGCTGCGCGCGTCGGAGGGGATGTTCCATGCCTGTCTGCGCGCCTTCCAGACCATGGTGCTGGTCTGCGCCTGGTGCGGGCTGGCCCAATTCATCCTGCAATTCGCCATCGGCCCGGCCGGGCTGTTCAGCTTCGCCGACCATGTGCCGCAGGAATTCCTGCTGAACGGCTTCAACACGGTGATCCCGCTGCGCTGGGATTCGCCCATCCTGAAAAGCAACGGCTTCTTCTTCGTCGAGCCCTCGACCTTCTCGCAATACCTGGCGCTGGCGGCGGTGTTCGAGCTGCTGTTCCGCGGCATGACGGCACGGCTGGCGGTCTACCTCATCGCCCTGCCCACCAGCTTCTCCGGCACCGGCCTGCTGCTGCTGATCGTGATGATCCCGCTGGTGCTGCTGTACCGGCGGGACTTCCGGGCGATCGCCGGCCTTGGCCTGCTCGGCGCCATCGCGCTGGCGACCGGGGATTTCTGGCACCTGGATGCGCTGCTGGCCCGCACCGGGGAATTCGGCTCGACCGATTCCAGCGCCTATGCGCGCTTCTTTGCCGGCGGCCGGCTGATCGGCGAATTCCTGCTCTCCAGCGGAGCGGACCTGGCCTTCGGCCTCGGCCCCGGCGCCTTCCCGCTGCATGCCAAGCTGATGCCCTATGAGGTGCACGACCCGGCCTGGGCCAAGGTGCTGTTCGAGTACGGCCTGCTCGGCACGCTGCTGTTCTGGCCGATGCTGCTGGCCGCGCTGCTCGCCGGCGTGCCCTCGCGCTGGGTCGGGGCGGCGCTGCTGATCGGCTACTTCACCTTCGGCGGCATGCTGCTCGATCCGCGCATGCAGGCGTTGGTGCTGGTGTTCTGCACCCTGCCGCGGCGGCGCGCGGCCGGGTTGGCGGCGTGACGGCGATACCCCCCGCCAGCCGGATCGGCCTCGGCTGCAGCCGGCTCGGCGCCACCCTGGGCGGTGCCTCGGGCGCCGCGGCCGAAGCCTTGCTTCGCCATGCGCTGGCATCCGGCATCCGGCTGCTCGATACCGCCGATATCTATGGCCAGGGCGACAGCGAGCGGCTGATCGGCGCCGCGCTGCGCGAATGGGGCGAGGGCACGCCGCTGCGCGACCACGGCACAGGCACGCCGCTGCGCGGCCACGGCACAGGCACGCCGCTGCGCGGCCGGGGCGAGGGCGTATTGCTGGTCACCAAGGCCGGCCAGCGCTTCACCCC